>NZ_VPDB01000014.1:0-59780 GCF_013417925.1 Acinetobacter sp. YH12218 | reverse complement strand
CAAGTAACTTGGACCAGTGTTGATCATTTAGCATTGTTCGAGGCATAGCGAGTGTAAAATTGGGTTTGGCGATTTAATTTTACTATCTCGCTATTTTTTTAATCAACAAATGTCAACAGACCCTAATAACTTTTTTATTTTTATATTGTTCTGCAAGAGCTAATGCTGATTGTTCTTCATTAAATTTAGAAATACACACGATTTCGGTTGAAGCGCCTTTTTCAAGTAAATAAGAAATTATCTGATATTGATTTAGGCGAATAGCTTTACCTAATGGGGAGCATCTAGTGAAATAATATGTTTGTGGTTCAACTTCATCTACTACAAGTTCATTTATTTTTCTAAGCTTCATTTTTTTGATGAAAGAAATATCTGTGTGCTCGATTGCCGCCATAATTAAGGTGGTATCATAAAATTCATTGTTTTCACCAAAATTTAAATATTCAAGATACAAATTTTTGGCTTTTTCATAATTATCAATATCATTTTTCTGTGTCAGGTTCTTTATCGCATTTTGGAAAAAATCATTCATATCATCAAAATTATTTATTGCTGCATGGAACATGAATAGATTTATTAAATATGGCTCATCAGCTAAATTCTTTTTCAATAAATGAGAATTTTCTTTATAAAAAATCTGTTCAAAATGATTTAATTTTTCCATGGAATAAGGGTGAGATTTAATATTGATTGGTTTTGATAAAGAATTTTTTTGTCCTTTAGAAATAGAAAAATAGGTTGAATTTTCAATATTCTTGTTTTTAGTATTGATTGAGAAATTAATGACTATTGGTAAGCCTTGATAACTAACGATTTCAATTTGATTCTTATTGAAATCATAATTTTTGCCCTTTAGCACGTTAGTATTTATATTTGGAAAAATTTGATTTAGGTCAATCTGCGCAGCAATGATGCCTTCGGGCATAGTGGAAATATTAAAGTAGAGGATATGATTTTGGTCAATAAGATACGGTGAGCCTGTATACAGAGTTATATTTTTTGCCCAACTCATCTGGTGTAGTGAAACCAAGATTAATGAAATGAATAGAAGAGTAGAAGAAATAATCGACTTCATTATTTTTAATTCTCAAATGAATAAAAATTATAAAAAGGATGTGTAATTTTTTTAATATGGATGCAAAGGAGAAAAAGGGTGAGCGAACTCACCCTACATATTTCATTTATATTTTATCAGGCACACCAAACAGCTCCTTAAACGCCTGATCAGGGCGTGGCTGCTTCATAAAACTTTCACCGACCAAGAATGCATGAATATCATGTTCTTGCATCATGGCAACATCTGTGGGTGTGGCAATACCGCTTTCTGTCACGAGTAGGCGAGAAGGTTCAAGTAACTTTTTCAAACGTAATGATGTGTTGAGGTCAACATCAAAGGTTTTTAAATTACGATTATTGACGCCAAGTATACAGTTGTCAGAAAGACGCATTGCACGCTCAAGTTCTTCTTCGTCATGTACTTCAACCAACACGTCGAGATTGTGTTCAAAAGCAGTTTTCGACATTTCTTCGAGTTGTTGATCAGACAAACAAGCCACGATTAATAAAATACAGTCCGCATGTAAAGCGCGTGCTTCAATTACGCCATAAGGGTCAATCAAAAAGTCTTTGCGCAGGGCTGGCAAGTCACAGTGCGAACGTGCGATCTGAATGTTTTCATCAGCACCTTGGAAAAAATCCACATCGGTTAAAACAGACAAACATGCCGCACCAGCATCTTGATACTGCTGCGCAATTTCAGCAGGGTTAAAGTTTTCACGAATGATGCCTTTCGATGGTGATGCCTTTTTAATTTCAGCAATCACCCCCGGACGTTTAGAGCCGAGGTTTTGTGCAAAACCTCGAACAGGTGTAGCTGCTTGAGCTAGCTCTTCGACATCTTTATAGCTACGTTGTTTAAGACGGGCTGCAAATTCTTCTTTTTTACGTTCAACAATTTTACCCAAAATTGTATTGGTGATATCTACCATGATCTGTGTCCTAATCTTAAGCTTCGTATTCTTTTAAAGTTTTAGTAAATTCAGACAAAATGCCCATTTTCTCTAGTGCTTGACCGCCATAAATAATGTCATGTGCTAATGCAACACCTTGTTTATAGCTTTTGGTTAAGCCTGAAACATAAATGCCTGCGCCTGCATTTAGGGCAATCATATTCGCGGCTTTATCACCGAGTGCAGATTTGTTTTTACCTAAAGCATCTTTGATCAATTTTAGACTTTCAGCAGCACTATCTACAGATAGACCCGTTAAGGTTTGCGACTCGATATCTACGGCTTCCGGCTGAATTTCCCATTCAGTGACTTCGCCATCTTTGAGTTCAGCAACATAAGTACTTGATGCAAGGCTAATTTCATCTAAACCGTCTTTTGAATGCACCACCAAGACATGTTCTGCACCGAGTTGTTTTAAAACTTCAGCCATAGGACGACATAATTCTGTAGAGAAAACACCAATCACAAAACGTTTTACGCCGGCCGGATTCGTAAGCGGGCCAAGTAGGTTGAAAATACTACGGAAGCCCAATTCTTTACGTGGACCAGCAGCATATTTCATGGCTTTATGATGATTAGGTGCAAAGAGGAAACCAACGCCCATTTCACGAATACAACGTTCAGTTTGCTGCATGTTCAGGTCAAGGTTAATTCCAGCTTGTTCTAAAAGATCAGAAGAGCCTGATTTTGATGAAACACCACGACCGCCATGTTTAGCAATGGTTGCACCTGCTGCTGCAATGACAAAACTAGACGCAGTAGAAACGTTAAATAAGTTTTGACCATCACCACCTGTACCAACGATATCCACCAAATGTGGCAGATCACTGACATCGATTTTGATCGCAAACTCACGCATTACACGTGCTGCGGCAGTGATTTCATCAATACTTTCACCTTTTTGGCGTAAGCCCATCATGAGTGCGCCAATTTGCGCATCGGTCGCTTCACCTTGCATGATGGTACGCATCACTTCTTCCATTTGAGGTTGAGTGAGTTCAATATTTTTAGTGATGTTATTTAAAGCTTGTTGAATATTCATAATATTTTTTGCACTCGATTAAGCGTAAATTTCTAAGAAGTTTTTAAAGATTTGATGGCCATGTTCACTAAGAATTGATTCAGGGTGAAACTGCACGCCTTCGACAGGCAATGTCTTATGTTTTACGCCCATGATTTCTTCCATCGTGCCATCTTCTTCATTGGTCCAGCAGGTCACTTCTAAACATTCAGGCAAAGTCGCTTGATCAATCACCAAAGAGTGATAACGCGTTGCTGAAAATGGCGAAGGGAGGTTGCTGAAAATGCCTTGATCGCTGTGATACATGTCAGATAAACGACCGTGCATCACTTTTTTAGCGCGAATAATATCGCCGCCAAAAGCTTGTCCTATGGCTTGGTGGCCTAAACACACACCGAGTAAAGGAATTTTTCCCGCAAAGTGTTGAATCGCAGGAATTGAAATACCTGCTTCACTTGGCGAACAAGGGCCAGGACCAATGACTAAATACTTCGGTTGCCATCGCTCGATATCTTCCAATGTCACGGCATCGTTACGTACAACTTTTACTTCCTGATTTAACTCGCCAAAATATTGGACGATGTTGTAGGTAAAAGAGTCATAATTGTCGATCATCAAAAGCATGAGCGTATTAACCTTTGAAATTTATGCACTTAACTGTGCTTAGAATAGTCCGAAATGATTCTAAATAGTTGTATATTGACCCAAATATCGTGTGGATATTTTAAATAGAAAAATAGTGAAATATTTAGAATGCAGCCAATCATAGCAAATATTATTCAATTTCTGCTGAACAATTTCGCCAAAGTTCATCGCAACTGAAATCATTTCAGCAAATTATCGACTTATAAATTTAGGATTTAAGTTGAACAAAGCAATAGGCTGAATTTAAGTGTTTAAAATGTGTTCAATTGATATTTTAAAAAGATCTGCTTACTGTCGTTAAAAATTGCAATTCAGGCTCTAGCTGGAAAAATATGAACCGTTTTGAAGCAAAATCACCAAAATGGAGCACAATTAATGCAAAGGTAGATTGATCAAAATTAAAACAAAATGGTTAAATCTACTTCAAAAAAAGAGTGCTTTAAGGGCTCAAAAAACCTAAATATCGATCATGAATATAGTTATCACGCTGGTATTTTTCCATCTAGAACTAGCTAAACCATTAGTTTCTATCGTATTTAAATTCGACCTTAAAGCTTGAATAAAATCCTAATAATTTTATCGTTGAAAGCGATTAATCATTTTGGTGCATACTGGTGCAAAACCAAGTTGCACTATTTTGATACACCTGCGAGAAGTTTTTAAACAAAAGTGATGAAGAGTGGCTGAATATGGTGCATTTACTGTTACACACAGTATAATAGTCGAAAAGCAAGGAGCTAAAATCTTCTATTCTGATAAGGAATTCAGTATTTTAGCTTAGCTTTTAAAAGTTGGTACGGTAATTGCTTAATAACTACCAACTACTAACACGCACTTCAGTGTGCACAAAAAAATCATCGGAGCAAAATGAGCATGGCGAACAAGGTCCTTCAACTCATCCAAGAAAGTGGCGCAAAATGGGTCGATTTTCGCTTTACTGATACTAAGGGTAAAGAACAACACGTAACTTACCCAGCAGATTCAATCGACGAAGATACGTTTGAAGATGGCAAAATGTTTGATGGTTCTTCAATTGCTGGTTGGAAAGGCATTGAAGCATCTGACATGATCTTACGTCCAGATGCAGAAACTGGTTTTATCGACCCGTTCTTTGCAGAAGCTACAGTTGTTGTGACTTGTGACGTTATCGAACCTTCAACTGGTCAAGGTTATGAACGTGACCCACGCTCTATTGCTCGCCGTGCGGAAGAATACCTAAAATCAACTGGTATTGGTGATACTGCTTTCTTTGGTCCAGAACCAGAATTCTTCGTTTTTGACGAAGTAAAATGGGACATCGATATGTCTGGCGCGCGCCACACATTAATCGCTGAAGAAGCTGCTTGGTCTACTGGTAAAGATTACGAAGCGGGTAACTCTGGTCACCGTCCACGTGTGAAAGGTGGTTACTTCCCAGTTCCTCCTGTAGATTCTTCACAAGATATGCGTGCAGATATGTGTGCAAAAATTGAAGACATCATGGGCCCAGGTCGTGTAGAAGTACATCACCACGAAGTTGCATCTTGCCAGCTTGAAATCGGTGTAAGCTTCAACACTATGGTTCGCAAAGCGGACGAAGTTCAACAGTTCAAATATGCTGTTTGGAACGTTGCTCACCAATATGCTAAAACTGCTACGTTTATGCCTAAACCAATGGTTGGTGATAACGGTTCAGGTATGCACGTTCACATGTCGATCTCTAAAGATGGCAAGAACTTGTTTGCTGGTGATGAATACGCTGGTCTTTCAGAAATGGCGTTGTACTTCATTGGTGGTGTGATCAAACACGCTCGTTCATTGAACGCAATCACAAACCCATCAACTAACTCGTACAAACGTTTAGTTCCACATTTCGAAGCACCGATTATGCTTGCTTACTCAGCACGTAACCGTTCAGCTTCTATCCGTATTCCTTACGTTTCTAGCCCTAAAGGCAAACGTATCGAAGCACGTTTCCCAGATCCAATGATGAACCCGTACTTAGGTTTCGCTGCGCTTCTTATGGCTGGTCTTGACGGTATTCAAAACAAGATCCACCCAGGTGAAGCTGCTGACAAGAACTTGTACGACCTTCCTCCTGAAGAAGAAGCTAAAATCCCTACAGTGGCTCATAGCTTAGATATGGCGCTTGAAGCTCTTGCAGCTGACCATGATTACCTTCTTAAAGGTGGCGTGTTCACTAAAGAAATGCTTGATGCCTACATCGAACTTAAAACTGAAGAAGTTCGTCGTCTTAACACGACTACTCACCCAGTTGAATTCGACATGTACTACAGCTTGTAATTCTGTACAGAATTTCACTGTAAAAAGACCCGCCTTGTGCGGGTTTTTTTATGGGATGGATTAAGATAAGGCAAAGAGTTGAATGAATATCTAAACATGGCAAAACCACGTAAAAAACATACCGGTTTTTTCCCTTGGATTGATCCAGCAGATCAGGCAAAGGGATTTAAACTTAACTTCTCAGAAGTGACTTATTTGGAAGTGGGGCGGACCGTTGAAGGTTATAAGCAGGCTCAATTTATCGAGCTGAAAAACCCAGAGCTGGCATTGGAGTTTCATTACCCTGAAAGTTTTTATATTACAACCGAAGGGTTGGTTTTAATAAAAACGCCGCAAGGCAAGTTTGAAGCCATTGCCAAGACAGATAACTTTTAATCCAACACTAAAACTTGATCTAAAAATTGACCTGAAACACAGCAGGTCATTTTTTATAGTGCTTTAAGTGATTTGCTAACCGTCATTGCAAACCATGCTGTTTTAAATTGTCACCTTCATAAGGCGCATCTTCGGCGGGGTAGCGCAGCTGTGTAATTCCTTGAGTTTTGGCAATGGACCAAATTACACTTTCACCCGCAGGGATATTTTGGCTGTGCTGCGTATATAAGGGATCTTGCAGGGCGTCTGCTGCTGAAATAAAAGTCCAGCCATGCTGCTGAAAAGCAGTAATGACATCCTTTAAAAATGCGGCATTAATAGCATTCACATGTAAAAGTAAAACATGCTGTGGCGAACGATTTATGGTGGGCTGGGCAAGTTGGTCATAATAATCTGCTCGGTGAAGCAGGTGAGCAATATATGCTTGTTTCAGACGTTCTAATTTGTCCTGATCTTGCTGTTTGGCATAGTCGAGATATTTTTGGTTATAAAACCAGTCACTGGCATCTATACTGACTCCGCCAATGCTGTATTTATGCTGTGCTAGCCATAGATAGACAGCATCACGCTTTTTAGCGCTATTACCTTCTTTTAAAAAAGGATACCGGTAAATACGTGTGTAATTCGGCAGCGTTTTTAGCACTGTATCCGCCTGTTCAATGCTGTGCAGATAATCTTTTAATGTGACATTTTCTTTATTCAGGTTTTGGTGCAGTGCACTATGTTTGCCAATCAGATGGCCGGATTGTCCCCACGCTTGAATTAGTTGCTTACCTTGATAATCACCAATTTTAATCAGGCTCGGAAAAACAATACTTTTGATTTTTTGATCATGCAGATGCTTTAAAATTTGAGCATTGATTTGTTCCGCTTGTGCGTTAAACGCTGGATTTAATCCATCATCAAAACTGAGTGCAATAGATTTTGCTTGAACCGTGATATTGGCACAAAGTAAAACGAAAAAAATAAAAACATGTAGCGGGTAAAATGGAAACATTATGCTTGTGTAATTTAGTGGTTATCCACGACATCATACTGTGTATGTGAGGTTTGTGTTGATTGCATATGTAATGAAGTGCTTAAGCTGTTTTGGTTTTGCTCATTTTACTTAAAACAAGCTATTGGTCATGAAAAACGATGTTGAGTTGGTTACACTAATGATTCGCTATACTCAGCAAATGGTTAAAGGGAAATGAAATATGCAGCGTCAAGCATGCGAAATGCGGGATAAAAGGATGTCTCCTGAATTAAGAACATGGTTGTATGCTTCGGGTTCATTAACCCAACAATTAACAGATTTTGCCCAAGGTGTATTTAAAGTTGAGCCGAGTATTGAGCAATTTCAACGTATGACGCTTCAAGATGCACGGTGGCTACAAATGCCAATACAGCACACAGCTTGGGTACGTGAAAGTTATTTATATGGCTGTGAAGCTGAGCCGTGGGTCAAGGCAAAAAGTATATTTCCAATCCTTAGCATACAAGGGCGTGCGCGGATTTTTCAGCATATTGGTAAAAAACCCATCGGACATTTTTTATTTCAGCGTACCAATCCGAAGTGTGAGCGGCGTGTATTGTGGCTAGACGATGGTTGGACACGTCAGAGCTGTTATACTTGGCATGGTTGTAAATTTATAGTTCAGGAAACTTTTTTAGCGAGTTTTGAGCAATATTTGCAGAAATAACATTACCAGATGAAGGATAGTCATGGCCGTGGTGCAACAGATTACTTGGCAGCAGCGTTTAGAAGCTTATTACTATTTATGTCGCTTCGATAAGCCAATTGGCACGGAACTGGTTTTTTGGCCAACCATGTGGGCACTGTGGATTGCCAATCAAGGAACACCGCAATTCAGTATTTTGATTCCCATGATTTTGGGCACGATATTTATGCGTGCAGCAGGTTGTGCGATTAATGACTTTGCTGACCGTAAAGTCGATGGTGCTGTGGAAAGAACCAAACATCGTCCTTTAGCCACTGGAGTGATTAGTGCTAAAGAAGCCATATATGTGTTCTTGATCTTGGTACTTGCTAGCGCATGTATGTTGTTCTTTTTACCGATAGAAACTTTTTATTGGTCCTTTGGTGCATTGTTTTTAGCGTTCATTTATCCCTTTATGAAACGCTACACGCATCTGCCACAAGTATTTTTAGGCGCGGCATTTTCATGGTCGATTCCTATGGCTTACACCGCTGTGGGGCAAACACCTGATTTGACTTGCTGGTTATTGTACTTTGGTAATTTGGCGTGGACCGTTGCATATGACACACAATATGCCATTACTGACCGTGAATATGATTTGAAAATTGGTGTGAAATCAACTGCGATTTTATTTGGTAAATATGATATAGAAATCATTTCTTTATTACAGGCGCTAAGCAGTGTACTGATTGGTTCTGCGTTGTATTTAGAAGATCTCTTGATGCCATTTGGTTTAGTTGCAATGTTGGCTGTGGCTGCCGATTTTATTTACCAGTGGGCTAAAACCAAAGGCCGTGATCCTCAGTTATGTTTTTGGGCGTTTCGCCATAACCGTTGGGTAGGGCTTATGATTTTTATTGGAATTTTCATGGCACTGACGCTTTAATGTCATTGATCTGAAACTGTTTAAAATGAGCTAAAGCATCCTATTTGGGTGCTTTTTTTTATGCATTAATAAAAAGGCATGTAGTTTCATGCTTAAAGAATAATGATTAAAAAGGATATTTTATGAAACGTTCAAAAATAGCATTAGCTCTGACAGTTGCAGTTTCTATGCTGTCTTTAACCGCGTGTAATGACGATGATAATGACTCATCATCTTCGAATCAAAAATCAACATTTGTATCTGAAGCAAATTATGCTTTAGATACTGTAGACAATACATCGTCCATTAAAGTCATGACGTATAACATGACCAATGTGCAGGGGAAAGCCGCAACAGCAACGGCCTTAGTATTATTTCCAAAAGCTACACAACCTAAAGATGGGTATCGTGTTGTGGTATGGGAGCATGGAACAGTCGGGGCGGGAGATGAATGTGCGCCAAGTAAAAATGTAATTCATCCACGTTTTAAAATTCTGGCTAACACGCTTATGGCGGCAGGTTATGTAATTGTGGCACCAGACTATGAAGGTTTAGGTACGAAGGGGGTGCATCCATACCTCAATTTATCGAGTGCGGCAAATTCGGCACTTACTGCGGTTAAAGCGGCAAAAGAACATTATGGTAATCAACTCAATGGTCAGTGGATGTCGATCGGTCAATCGCAAGGTGGTCATGCATCCTTAGGGACGGCGGAATTTGCAAATACGGATGCAAACTATAAAGGGGCAGTGGCAGCCGCACCTGCATCGAGTTTGGGCACGATTATTAAGATTTATTTAGATCCAAAACTAAATGTTGATGCAAATGGTCAACCTAAAGCCCATGGAATGAATAGATTGGATGAAAAATTAGCACAAGTGCGTTATGCACTCAGTATAGGGCAGCTTTCAGAGGTTCAAGCACAAGTGTTAATCAGTCAAATTGCAGATGGTTATGCTGAGCTTTTGGCATATGCTGCATTGACCAGTTCGGGTATTAAGGCCTATGAGCCAAATTATGATTTAAAAAATATCTTTACTGCTGATGCAGGTATTATTGCAGAAAAAGCCTATGGACGTACAGGGGATGATGGTGCATGTTTAAGTTATGCCGATCCAAATGGTGCAGATGGTTTGCAAGAACAGTTTAAAGCAGCTGTGATTGAATTCTTAAGAGATCCAACGCATACGGTTTCACAGTACGGCATTGATTTGAATAAAATCGATACCGACCCAGTTGTTCAGAAATTTTTAAATGATAATCAGCCAGCGACAAATATAACTGCAGCTAAAGTGATTAAAGCCCCTGTTTATATTATTCAAGGTGCAAATGATCAGGCAGTTATTCCTGTGGTTACGCAAGCGCTATTTGCAAATATGAAAACGCAAGCGACGAAGTATTTTCCAGAGGCAAATTATGCTGAAGGTTATCAATTAGACGTTGTACCAAATGCAAGTCATACACAGGCGATTATCTGTAGAAATGCGCAAGCGGTCGAATTTATTCAAGCTAAAATGTCTGCAGGTACAGGTATCGATTTAACCAATGAACAAAAAGATGCGAGCCAGAGTCCACATTGTACAGGTGTAGCCGCTTCAAGCTAAGTTTTTCAATAATAAAAAAGGAGCATGTCTCCTTTTTTATTGCATATTGGATTGTTAATCATTAAATCCTTGAAAATGAGAGGCATAGTTAGTTCGAGCAAAGAATGTTATGAAGACTTGAGCGAAATTTGTTTTTTGCTATATTGGGCGTCGAATTATTTATGTAAATGAAAGAATCGTTATGTCTGAAGTTAAGCCAAAACCCAATACCAAAAAGATGATCATTCTGATGGCACTCGGGCTGTTGATTCCTATATTTTTGGTTAGTATGGCTTTTCTTGCAGTCAATAGTGATGCCAAAAACCAAGAAAAATATAAGCAACAACAAGCTGAAATGATTGAACGCATTAAAGCAAAAGAAGCACAAGATGAGGCTTTGGCTGCCGAGGCGGACCAAGCAGTATCAGAAGTGTTGGTTACTCAAGAGTCAAATGCTCAATAAAATTCAGCTTACATTGTGGATGTGAATGTAATGCGCATTCACTCACCGTAATAGTTTTAATGAAGTATTTATAACTATTTGCTTACATCATGCCTGAGCGTATGAACTGTTGGAATGCTGGTGTAGCGGATGACACGGTAGCCAGCTTCTTCAAGCATTGCATCTCGTTCAGCATCTTCTTGCTCTTTACCTATATGGCTTGGGTCATCCAGTTCGATAATCACTAGTACATTGTAAGTTTGGTCGAGTATGACAAAATCAGTGACTTTTCGATTAAATCTATTCCTAATTTTATAATTTTGATTGGTGATCAGTGCGCTAAAAGCCACTTGGGCTAAAATGTGGTCGTTCGGAAATGCTTCATTTAAACGATGAAACATCTTACTTTCAAAGGCAGTGATTACACGACGTGGGAAAAACTTTTGTTTGCTTTTAAACAGTCTGGGAAAGACTAAGCAGACAAGGGCAAAAGTTGCCATGCAACCAATAATAAAAAATATGAACTGACTGAGATCTAGCACGGAATAAACTACATATATGAAAAAAGCCCACGTCATAATGCGTGGGCTTTTTAGAATTTGGCTCTCCAACCTGGGCTCGAACCAGGGACCTGCGGATTAACAGTCCGTCGCTCTACCGACTGAGCTATTGGAGAATCTGCACGCATTCTATGGGGCAAATGCAGTGAGGTCAAGTCAGAATTGCAAAAAATAAGGAAATTTAGGCTGAATGTATTAAATATAAACACCTTTAATATAAAGCGTTTTTAAAACTTAAGCTTTGACTATTCTTTCTAATGTAGATGGAGAGGTGGGTGAATAGTTTTTGTTATTGAGTAAGTTATTCTTATTTTAAAAAGAAAAGTCAGAGCGTAAAAAAAGCCCACGACATAATGCGTGGGCTTTTAGAATTTGGCTCTCCAACCTGGGCTCGAACCAGGGACCTGCGGATTAACAGTCCGTCGCTCTACCGACTGAGCTATTGGAGAATCTGAAACGGATTCTAAAGATGTATGGCAGGGTGGTCAAGCCTGATTTAAATAAAATACAGAAAAATCAAATTAAGTGTTTTAAAAATAGCCTAATCAGACAACTTGGTACATATACGGATACTTTTAGGAAAGCAAAAACAAAAAAGTATGTATGCTTTGCTTAAACAGTAGGCAATAAAAAACCCACTTCGTAATGAGTGGGTTTTTAGAATCTGGCTCTTCCACCTGGGCTCGAACCAGGGACCTGCGGATTAACAGTCCGTCGCTCTACCGACTGAGCTATGGAAGAATAGATGGCTCTCCAACCTGGGCTCGAACCAGGGACCTGCGGATTAACAGTCCGTCGCTCTACCGACTGAGCTATTGGAGAATCTGATGCGCATTTTAGGGATGAATTTTAAAGTGGTCAAGCAGATTTGATGAAATGACTATTTGAATGTTTTTTTATTGTTCAAGTCTAGAAATTTTTTCTTAAATAGCGGTTATTTTTGAAGTTTTTTATATCATCTAGGTTGCTGATTTGCTTTATCGTCAAATTTTGTAGATTTAAATTTTTAAGCGTAGTTATACGTTTCTCTTGATCTAAAGGAATTATAATTTGGAATAATAAATATATTTCTAAAATTTGATGGTTTGCGAAGGTATCTAAATGAAATTTAGAAAAAGACATAACAGGTTTAATGGTGTTTTGGAGTAGATTAAAAAGATTTTGATTGTGTTTGAATACAATCCTTAATAAATATTCATTACCGACAGGTAATAGTTTGTAGTGACTTTTTGTGTTGTTAATGGATATGCTTTCTAGTTGATCATAGTTAAACTGAATTTTCATTATATAAAGTTGAATTATACAATGACTTTCGAAAAATCTAATTTGTGGCAGTCCATTTTTGATGATAAGTAAAATTAAGACGAATTCCATAATTGATAATCCAGTCAATATTAGTGCTGAATTAAAGCTATATTTAATAGATTCTTGAACATAAGAGTAACTCACATACTGGATTATAGTGATAAAGATAAACATCACTAATATTTTGGTATATTTTGCTTTTATGATTAGTAATGGCTCTTGATTCATTCTTTTGTGTAGTATTGTTTGTTGTGGCAGTATGATATTTAAAGCATAAAAAATCACCCTAAAAGGGTGATTTTTTTGACTTTTGAATAAGTTTTAAAACTTATTTTTCAACGCCAGCAGCTTGACCTGCATATTTAGCGTTTGCATAGTCCCAGTTCACTAGGCTTTCTAAGAAAGTAGAGATGTATTTAGGACGAGCGTTACGGAAGTCGATGTAGTAAGCATGTTCCCAAACGTCGATAGTCAACACTGCAACTTTACCGTGAGCAAGTGGAGTGTCAGCATTTGAAGTTTTAAGGATAGAAAGGTTGCCGTTTACTTCGTCAGCAACTAACCAAGCCCAACCTGAACCGAACTGAGTTGCAGCAGCATTTGCAAATTCTTCAGCGAATTTTTCGTAAGAACCGAAAGCTTCGTCAATTTTAGCAGCCAATGCGCCAGTAGCTTTACCACCACCGTTTTTAGCCATACAGTTCCAGTAGAACGTGTGGTTCCAAACTTGAGCTGCATTGTTGAATACGCCTGCTTTAGAAGCATCGCCTTTAACTGCAGTGATGATTTCTTCTAAAGATTTGCCTTCAAGATCAGTACCAGCGATTAGGTTGTTAAGATTAACAACATAAGTATTGTGGTGTTTGTCGTGATGGTATTCTAAAGTTTCTTTACTGATGTGCGGAGCAAGATCTTCGTAACCGTAAGGTAACGCTGGTAAAGTAATCGTTGTCATGTTTTCAATTCCTTGCATTTTGCTGGGTTTTGACATTAAGTGCCGTTATTGTAATAGATTCTTGCAGTAAAATGCGCATTGCTTATAAATAACAATACAGAATAAAGCCTGAAAATATACGTATAAGGACTGAGCCAAAGACCAGGACGATTTAAATTAAATCGGGTTGTTTAATTCGAAATAACTATACTCAATATTGAACTGTTCTGAAATAGCTTTTGCGAGTCGTTGTACACCATATCTTTCAGTTGCATGATGTCCGCAGGCATAATAATGCACATTTAATTCTTCAGCTTCGTAAAAAGTACGTTCACTCACTTCACCTGAAATGTACGCATCACAATCTAATGCAGCGGCTTTGCCAATAAAGTCTTGTGCGCCACCCGTACACAAACCAATTTTTTGAATAGAGGGTTTATCTGCCGGTAGGTGAATGACATTAAATCCTAATTTTTCAGAAACAAAGTCTTTAAACGCCGCTGGAGTCATTGCTTGTTTTAAATAGCCAACATTGCCAATAGGATTGCGTTCAGTAGGACCTAAAGCTTCAATATTTTCCAATTCGAGCAAATCAGCTATCGCTGCATTATTACCTAAAGTAGGGTGACTATCTAAAGGTAAGTGATAACCAACGAGTGAAATATCGTTTTTGATCAGGCTTTTGATGCGTTTGCCGCGCATACCAGTGATTGGGTAAGCTTCACCTTTCCAAAAATAACCATGGTGTACCAATAGCAAATCAGCTTTTGCTGCGATTGCGGCTTCAATCGCTGTTTGTGACGCGGTAACTGCACATAAAATTTTATGCACTTCTGCTGAGCCTTCAATTTGCAAGCCATTGGGAGCATAGTCCTTAAATTCATGTGCTTTGAGTGTGCTGTCACACCACTGAATAATTTCACTTAACTGAGCCATATACTGTCCAAAATCTCAAAAAGATGCATCAAAATTTACGATTGTTTAAATTGTAACTAAAGAATCACAAATCTCTGTGTTTATTTTTAAGTTTGTTGAAAATATTACATTACAATACGATATAAATTATTTAGCCATCAATGAATTATAAAATTTAGAGGATATAGACGTGCGTCGGACCTTTACATGGTTACCTTGGGTATTATTAATACTTGTGATCATCGGTTTCTTTACATGGCAACAGGTTCAAAAACCTAAAGCACCCATTGCCCCAGATGGGGTTAAAATGCCTGCAGAAAAGGTTGAGCCCCTCATTGATACGTCGCGTACAGGCGGTGTAGTTTCGTATAGTGCTGCGGTAAAAGTTGCTGCGCCAGCGGTTGTCAATATTTTCACTACGCAAAAAGTGAAACAATTGGATCATCCTTTATTAAATGATCCGGTTTACCGTGAGTTTTTTGGTAATCAACTTCCAGATCAAACTAATCAAAACGAAAATAGTTTAGGTTCAGGTGTGATTGTTCGTCCAGATGGCTATATTTTGACGAATAACCACGTGATCGCACAGGCCGATCAGATCGTTGTGGCTTTACATGATGGTCGTCGTGCTGAAGCGAAAGTTGTGGGTACAGACCCAGATACAGACCTAGCTGTGATTAAGATTGAAATGAGTCAATTACCGGTTTTGCCATTTAAGCTAAGTGGCAATGAAGTCGGTGATGTCGTCCTAGCGATTGGTAACCCTTTTGGCGTAGGTCAGACGGTTACACAAGGGATTATCTCAGCTACAGGTCGTTCAGATTTGGGAATCAACACTTACGAAGACTTTATTCAAACAGATGCGGCGATCAACCCCGGTAACTCTGGTGGTGCTTTAATTGATGTTGCAGGGAACTTAATTGGTGTAAATACCGCGATCTTCTCGCAGTCAGGTGGCTCTTTGGGGATTGGTTTTGCCATTCCTGCAAAAGTGTGCCAACAAGTGCTGAACGCTATTTTAAAAGATGGGCGAGTGGTACGTGGTTGGTTAGGTATTAGTTTACTTCCAATTAAACAAGAAAATATTTTAGATCCACGTGTGAATGGTGTGATTGTTGCAGATGTCATTCGTAATGGACCTGCAGCACAAGCAGGTTTAAAACGTGGTGATAAAATCATGAAAGTGAATAATGAGCTGATTACCTCGACCTCACATTTAATCAATTACGTTGCACAGCAAGCGCCATTGAGCACTATGCAAATTGATATTGAGCGAGATGGTAAGGCGATGACATTGCCGGTACAAGTAGGAGAGCGTAAACCGCAAACTCAAAACAGTGACTCGCAATATATTCCATTACCACGTTAGTATAGAAAATCCCTCTTCCTGAGGGATTTTTTTTGAGTTCCTTTTTTGCACATCGCTTTTAAGTGCATCGTTTGGGCCAAACAATGCGCTTTGAAATTGAAATATCAATTACAAAAATGCATTGCACGCTTTGCTGAATTTGGCTTAATTTATAAGCAATAATAATTAGATAAGCGTATAAGAATATGAGCTTTTTACCCGCAGAATATGCCAAAGTTTTATCCAGTCAAGCCAATTTAGATATCGCCTTATATAAGACACGTTTGGCTTTGCTGATTGAGGAAAATGCCAAACAGGGGAATACCGCCGTATTTACGGTTTTACCCAAGCATTTAGCTTTAGAAGAGATTCGAAGTTTATCTGCTGAGCTTACAGAATTGGGATATCAAGTTCGATTTGAAGTGAATGAATTCTTCTATAATTTTAATGTCTACTGGATTTGATTCGGGATTCACTGCATTTAAGGTCGTAAGTTAAAAACAAGATGAAACCCTTTAGAAAACCACGATAATCGCAGTTTTCTAAAGCCGTTTTATAACGCAGTATCTTATTCAGATTTTTGATAGTCGTTAATCACTTCAAGCGCTGCACGAAAGGCTTCTTGAGTTGCTGGTGCGCCACAATATGGCAAACTATGAAGTAACACTTCCTGAATTTCATCTACAGTCGCCCCATTATTTAAAGCCCCTCGGACATGACCTTTGAGTTCTGTCGGACTTTTTTGTGCAGTTAAAAAGGCAATGGTAATCAGTGAGCGATATTTGCGGGGTAAAACACCTTCGCGTTGCCAAGTTGAACCCCATGCATGCTCATTAATCCAATCTTGCAAAGGTTGAGTAAATGGCACGGTATTATCTTGCGCACGTTTGACGAAACTTTCACCCATAACTTCAGTACGAACTTTTAAGCCATTTTCATAATCTTGTTGTGACATGTAGCAAACCCTCTGTGATGTAATTTTGCAATACAGCCTATACCTTTGACTCTGCGATACCATTGGCTGATGGTCGTATAAAAAAGCCATCCCATTGTTTAACAGTGGAATGGCTTTTATTTTGAGAAATAAAGCTTAAAAGCGATGCAGAAGCTGATTAATAACGCAGGAAGGCTTCTGGTTCATCATCGGTGTGTTGTTGCTTTTTCACTTCTGGTGTAACGGTTAAATGTGGATTGGATAACTCAAGTTCGTGGATGAGCTGCATGTCAAATACATCTGTGAGCATGCTGTCATAACGTTGAATGTTGTAAGTGCTGAGCTGTTCAGCTTCAGAGGCTGTAATGAATTTTTGTGCAATTGCATCGGCTATATGTGCTTCAAAAGTTAAACCTTTGAATTGGCCTTTAGATTCAGCTTTTTTAAATTGGTTCCACAGCGGTTCAATTTTCAACAATTGTAAAAAGGCATTTTCCATACGACCAGAAACTTCATCTGCTGCTGTGCTGTAATACACGTGCTTTTTCAGTTCTTGGCGGAAAGTATTGTCTAGCATCATTTGAGTGGCAACTTCACGTTTTAAGCGGTCTGTCGGTTTAGCAACAACTCGTCCAAACGGAAAGCAGATGATTTTTACTACACTTGCCGCTAGTCGCATTGGGAAGTTATCAAATAAGCCATGGAATGCTTCTTCGACATTGTACAAAGCTTTATCTAATGCAAGTTGCGCATGTAATTGTTCAGCTTCACTTCTTTGACCTTGTTCATAATATTTAAGAATAGCCGTTGCTATAAATAAATAAGAGTGAATGTCTGCAAGTCGGCCCGAAAGCATTTCTTTACGTTTAATATCGCCGGCTAAAAGGCCAAGACACATATCTCCAGTCAGCGCGAAATCGGCACTGAATCGATTAATTTTTTTATAGTAGGGGCGGCTAAATTCATCTGCTGAAGCAGGTGAGTCTGATGGGCCACCTGTGAACGCATAAGCAAAGGCGCGTGCAGTTCGGTTAAAGGTATAGCCTAAGTGCTTAAAGAGCATTTCATTGAATGTATTGAGTGCAGCGTTTTTATCTTCGGCTTGAAGTAATTGTAGCTCTTCAAATAAATATGGATGGCACCGCATGGAGCCTTGTCCAAAAATCATCAGAGAGCGACTTAGAATATTGGCACCTTCGACAGTAATTGACACAGGAATGGCCTGATAATTCAAAGCTAAAAAATTACGAGGTCCCATTTGCACGGCACGTCCACCGACGATGTCCATGCCATGATTCACCACTTTCCGCATGGTTTCAGTGGCATAGTATTTGGCCATTGCAGTCATTACAGCAGGTTTGCCGCCTTGGTTTAAACCACAAGTCACCAAATAGCGAAATGCTTCAAGCATATAAGCATCTGATGCGATATCACTCGAAGCTTCTTGTACACCTTCAAAATTACCTACAGAAATTTTAAACTGCTGACGAACTTTGGCAAATGCACCAACATTTAAATATGCCATTTCTCCGGCTGCCGTTGACAAAGCTGGGAGTGAAATGCCACGACCAACCGCTAAACATTCCATCAGCATACGCCAGCCTTTGCCGGCATTTTCAATCCCACCAATGATCCAGTCTAAGGGAATAAAGACATCTTTACCTTCAACTGTCCCATTCATAAATGGTGAGCCTGGATTATGACGAGGGCCTGTAATGACACCGTCATGACTCGCCGGTAGCAGCGCGCAGGTGATGCCATATTCCGTTTTATTTTTATCTCTCAATAAGCCATCTGGATCGTAAAGTTTAAATGCCAGACCAATGACGGTAGCAATTGGTGCAAGAGTAATCCAGCGTTTGGAGAAGTTCATGTTTAAGCCGAGCACCTGTTGTCCCTCAAAAGTGCCATAACAGACGACACCTGTATCTGGAATAGCGCCTGCATCTGAACCGGCTTCAGGGCTGGTGAGTCCAAAACATGGAATTTCTTCACCTTTGGCAAGGCCAGGGAGGTATCGATCTTTTTGTGCTTCGGTACCATAGTGTAGAAGCAATTCCCCTGGTCCAAGCGAGTTGGGCACCATACAACTGACTGCGGCAGTCAGTGAGCGGGATGCAATCTTGCTCATGACACGGCTTTGTGCAAATGAACTAAATTCACGTCCTCCATACGATTTTGGAATCACCAGTCCTAAGAAACCATTATCTTTAATGAATTGCCAAGCTTCTGGTGGGAGGTCTTTATGTTTATGGTGAATATCCCACTCGTTGAGCATGCTACAAAGTTGCTCAACTTCATTATCAATGAAAGATTGTTCTTCAGCACTGAGCTGAGGATAGGGATAAGCCTCAAATTTTTTCCAATCAGGCGCGCCCATAAATAGCTCTTTTTCCCACCAACTGGTTCCTGCATCCAATGCTTCACGTTCCGTAGTACTCATACTCGGCATCGCATTTGCTAAGGATTTATAGGCAGGTTTGGTGAGCAGATTGAGTCTCAGTGGGTCAATCAGCACGATTAAACTTAAAGCAATTAGAGGGATGCCAAGTATTAATGACCATGGGCTTAAAAAGGCGAGTGCAATTGAAACGAATATCAGTGTTATTGCGCCTACAGCTCGTGAAAGTTCAAAGAAAAAAACGGCCCAAAGAGCAAAAATAAAGAGTACGGCACTGAGTATAAATAGCATTTGTTATGGCTCCAGTGACAAGGGCCAGAGCGTTATGCGTTTAAAACAGCCTACATGCGTTTAAAATGATCTCATCTTTTGTCTTTCTGATTTTAAAGTGCATGAGACTGTCAAAATGGCATCACTCGGCTGGTGAGTATGATTGGACAATTGCGCGAATATAATGAAAGCGCAAATAAAGTGTTATCAATAGATTGATTAATAAATGATCACAACACAATCCCTATCGGGCAAAGAAATGTCACATTACGTAAACTTGGATAATTCGATATATTGGATGAATATTGGATACTGTTTAAGGAACACACAATTTTCGAAAGATGTTATATTGGGAAACGAATTGGGCTTAGTGTGAAAGCCACAAAAAAAGCCCTCAATCAATGAGGGCTTTTAATTTGCGATGTTTTAAATCTTAGTGTAATTAGGCTTCAATCGCTTGAACTGCAATTTTCTTTGCAGGATCAGTTTTACGACGTACCGCAGGCACTGGCTCACCATAGTATTGACGGTCAGCAAAGTAACTTGAACGGACCATTGGTGCAGCCCAAATGTTTTTGAAACCAAGCTTTTGGCCATGTGCAGTGTAACGCTCAAATTCTTCTGGGCTTACAAAACGGTCAATAGGGGCATGTTCTTTAGAGGGCTGTAAGTACTGACCAATGGTGACATAGTCAACATCATGTGCTTTTAAGTCGTCTAATAACGCGATCACTTCTTCTTCAGTTTCACCAATACCGACCATCAAACCACATTTAGTTGGTACATCTGGGCAGTATTCTTTAAACATTTTTAATAAGTTTAGAGAGTGTTGGTAGTCAGAACCTGGACGCATTGCTTTATACAAACGTGGCACAGTTTCAATGTTGTGGTTAAACACATCAGGAGGGCACTCCGTCATGATACGAAGGGCAACATCCATACGACCACGGAAGTCAGGAACTAGAATTTCCAAAAGTGTTTTTGGGCTCAAGTTTCGAGCTTCTTTAATACAGTCAACAAAGTGCTGTGCGCCGCCATCAACTAGGTCATCACGGTCGACCGACGTAATTACGGCATATTTCAAACCTAGATTGGCAATGGTTTCTGCCATGTGACGTGGTTCATCTGGGTCAAGAGCATTGGGACGACCATGCGCAACGTCGCAGAATGGGCAACGACGAGTACAGATATCGCCCATAATCATAAAGGTTGCAGTACCGCCACCGAAACATTCAGGTAAGTTCGGGCAAGCCGCTTCTTCACACACGGTATGTAATTTTTGTGCGCGTAAAGTTGTTTTAATACGTTGAACTTCATCAGGGGCAGCCATTTTGACCCGAATCCAGTCAGGCTTACGAGGCGTTTCAACCGTTGGCACGACCTTCACAGGTATGCGAGCGACTTTTTCTGCGCCACGAAGTTTTACACCCTGTACAGGTTTACGGTTCTCAGACATATTCAACTTTTCCACTGTTTTTGACGAGGAGATATTCAAAAAATTAGCTCGATCATTATAGCGGACTTGAGCTTAAATAGGGGGAAAACGATATTCATATAATAAATGTGGTTATCACATAATATATGTGAGCTAAATATCCAAAAAAGTTAGGATATACGTCATAATACAGCCTAGATTAAAGAATATTTGTAAAGGAGCGTTGAATGCCACGTAAGAAAGAGGTCGTTAGTGGAACTTTCGTGAAATACGATGCGGTAGTTCTGGGTTCTGGCCCTGCGGGTGAAGGCGCTGCAATGAAACTTGCTAAATCAGGTAAGCGAGTTGCAATTGTAGATATGCGTGAACAGCTTGGTGGTAACTGTACCCATGTAGGAACAATTCCAAGTAAAGCATTACGTCAGACCGTTTCAAGCATTTTACGTTACCAACGTGACCCTATGTTCCAAAAAGTCGGTGAATGGAAACAGTTCACGATGAAACAGGTGTTACGTAATGCGCATAAAGTGATTCAACAACAAGTTGAAACGCATTCACGTTTTTATGACCGTAATAAAATTGATATTTTCCACGGCCGTGCGTATATCCAAGATCAAAACACTGTTTTGATTTTTAGCAATGAAGGTATGACGGAAACTTTAGTATTCCAGCAATTAGTGATTGCGACAGGTTCACGTCCTTACCGTCCTGCTGCTTTAGACTTTAATCATCCTCGCGTATTTGATTCAGACAAAATTTTGGATCTGGATTATTCAATCCAAAAAATCATCATTTATGGTGCAGGTGTGATTGGTTGTGAATATGCGTCTATCTTTATTGGTTTAGACCATAAAGTAGACTTGATCAATACACAGCACAAATTACTCAGCTATTTAGACGATGAAATCTCAGATGCATTGTCATATCGTTTACGTGAGCAGGGTGTACTGATTCGCCACAACGAGCAGATTGATCATCTTGAAACACATGATGATCACGTGGTTCTTCACTTGCAAAGTGGTAAGAAAATTAAAGCGGATGCGATTTTGTGGTGTAACGGCCGTTCTGGTAATACCGATGGTTTAGGCCTAGAAAATGTAGGTATCAAACCAAACAGCCGTGGTCAATTAACTGTGAATGATCAATATCAAACTGAAGTAGAGAATATCTTTGCTGCGGGTGATGTAATCGGTTGGCCTTCACTTGCATCTGCTGCATATGACCAAGGTCGTTGTGCCGGTTCTAACATGAGCGGTGAAGAAGGAATTGCACCTGTAACGGATATTCCTACGGGTATTTATACCATTCCTGAAATTTCTTCGATTGGTAAAACTGAACAACAGTTAACAGAAGAAAAAATTCCGTATGAAGTGGGTCAGGCATCTTTCCGTCATTTGGCACGTGCGCAAATTACGGGCGACACCGTGGGTGAGCTTAAAATCTTGTTCCATCGTGATACTTTAGAAATTTTAGGTGTTCATTGCTTCGGTAATAATGCTGCGGAAATTATCCACATTGGTCAGGCCGTGATGAATAGCCCGAACAATACGATTAAATATTTCGTAGAAACCACATTTAACTATCCGACTATGGCGGAAGCGTACCGTGTTGCAACATTGAATGGTATGAACCGCTTATTCTAAGGTTGAATTGAACTTAGAATGTGCAATAAAAAACCCGTGAGTTTCGGCTTGCGGGTTTTTTATTGGTAGAATAAAGTGCATACAAAATATACAGTCAATAAACTCATTATCATCAGCATTTCCAACTCATTTTAGGTAGCTTATGACGATCCGTTCAGTGACCATTCAAGGTTTTCGATCTATTCATCATATGAATCTGACCTTATCGCGTCTGAATATTGTCAGTGGTCCGAATGGTTGTGGTAAATCCAATCTATATAAAGCTGTACGTCTCCTGCATGAAGCTGCAAATGGCCAATTATCCCAAGCTATTGCAAATGAGGGCGGGATTCAAAAAATCATGTGGGCAGGTGGTCACCGTGCGGGTGATCGATCGAAAGACCCTAAGCGCATGAAGCTTGCAGTGGAGATGGAGCATTATGAATATCAACTTGAAATAGGTTTTCCTGAACCGCTCATCACCTTGTTTGCACTCGATCCTTTGGTCAAAGTAGAAGGGATTTGGTTAAGCGGCTATCAACGTCGAAAAATGAGTGAGTTGTTGGAAAGAACCAACCAAGCGGCATTTCTTAAAAATGTTGATGAAGAACGGATTGCTTATCCGATGGCATTAACACCAGAAGAGTCGGTGTTTGGACAATTGTCCGATCCACACTTATATCCCGAAGTTTCACAAGTGCGTGAGACCATGAAAAACTGGCGTTTTTATCATGAGTTTTCTGTCAGTGGAAATTCACCGATCCGTGTCCCACAGGTGGGCATTCGTTCGCCAGTTTTAGCGCATGATGGTACAAATTTAGCTGCGGCTTTTGAAACCTTGCGTGAGCGTGGTAACAGTGAAACCTTGTTTGAAGTACTAGAAAAAGCCTTTCCGCAGACCCAATTTTATGTGCAGGAAATGGGTGGGCGCTTTCAAATGATGATGCAAAAGCAAGGGATCTTAAGACCTTTGGAAAGTGCCGAATTTTCAGATGGGACTTTACGGTTTTTGTGTTTAGCTGTGGCTTTATTGAGTCCAAGACCCCCAAATTTTATGGCACTGAATGAGCCAGAAAATAGCTTACATCCCGATTTATTACCTGCCTTGGCGATGCTGATTGCCGAAGCAAGTCGCTATACGCAGCTTTGGTTGACCACACATTCCAATGAACTGGTTGAAATGATCAAACAGTATAGTGATGTGCAGCATTATCAACTGGATCAGGTCGAGGGGAAAACTGTGGTCAAGGGCGCAAGCTTAATCGATGAGGATTAATTTACTCCTTGAGTTCTAGTTTTTTTTGCTTAAGTTTAAAAAGGCAGAAAAGTTAAAAAAGCGTAATAGCCGATAAAACTGCTTATTAAGCTGAACCAAACTGGCAGTTTGCTGCGAAGTAAAGCAATAACGACGGCAACAAATATAAAGTCTGTCCATTGAATGATGTATTTTTGGCTCATTTGAAATAGTAGACACAGTAATAAACCAACGACAGCCGCATTGATTATTTTTAAGGTGCCAAAAAGCATCGGGTATTTCATCAATTTATTCCAAAACGGTAATAAGCCAAACAATAATAAAAATGATGGTAAAAATATCGCTAACGTCGCGAGTGCGGCATTCAAGATTGGCACATCGGTCATGGGTAAAAGTGTGCCGAGATAGGCGGCGAAACTAAACAAAGGTCCCGGCATGAGTTGTGCAAGGGCATAGCCTAAGTCAAAATTTTCATTACTGATCAGTCCTGTAGAGACAAAGTCCTGATGTAAAAATGGCA
The DNA here is from genome assembly GCF_013417925.1 of Acinetobacter sp. YH12218. Taxonomy (NCBI): domain Bacteria; kingdom Pseudomonadati; phylum Pseudomonadota; class Gammaproteobacteria; order Moraxellales; family Moraxellaceae; genus Acinetobacter; species Acinetobacter sp. YH12218. Next base: position 35,355 of record NZ_VPDB01000014.1, on the reverse strand, counting down.
AAATAATATGTCCACCACCAAAGACGAGGGATGCTGTGCGGTAGAAGCTTTCTAAGCTGAAAGCCAATATATTGCTATGTTGTATATCGAAGAATGGCAGAACGAAAAAAGGGCTGATAAAGGCGAGAAGCCATAGCCAAGAGGTGCAAGTATTTTCATGTGCATTCCGGCTAAAATTATCATGTTTGGGTGGAAATGTTTCGGCGATATTTGGCTTTTGGCTGTGTAATTGATTTGACGATAAAACTAAACCGATAATTGCAGCGCATAAAATCACCAAAACTTGATTTAAAGAAAATTGAAAGAAATAAATAAAAAATGCAGCTAAAAGCATGACTAGATACTGAAATTTTGTTTTACAGAAGCTTCGCATCATTTGCCAAAATGCCCATGCAACAACGGCTAGTACAATTAACTGAATAACATGAAAGAATAAAGTTGAGAGTTGATTACTGAGTTTTATACTTAAAGTGGCCGCGGCACACATCAGCAGGGCTGAAGGTAAAGTAAATCCTAACCATGCAAAACAAGCACCTTGATAGCGGTTGAGTTGAAATCCAATTGCCATGCCGAGCTGGCTACTGGTTGGGCCTGGAAGGACTTGAGTCAAGGCAAGCAAATGCGCATATTCATGCTCCGTTATCCATTTTTCTTGTTTCACAAAATATTGAAAAAACAACACTAAATGCGCAGCAGGTCCACCAAATGCAATACACCCTAATCTTAAAAAGGTGAGAAAGATGACAAGGTTTCGTTGTGGTATGGACTGGCTCATGCGTTACCAATATTAAAAATCGAAATAAGGTTATGAATTTCTAAAGGATAAAATCTTGAATGTTAAAAGATTTTAAAGGTCGATTATTGCAGGAGCATGTAAGTCCTGCTTCAAATATATTCTGAAGCACTTTGCAGAGAAAACGATAATTGGATAAAGTGACATAGTACTGTCCCACATACACATGGCATCGGTTTCTGCCGCTGATTAGCATCAGCATTTACACATAAAATATTTTGTCTAAAAATGACTTCTCCAAAATCAGACACCTTATCAGAAATTTTGAGTGCCTTATTTAAGTGGTTGATGAGTGGCATTGCATCGTTACTTTCAATCATGGCATTTGCAGATGATCAGCTACCTGCTACACAACCATTAGCAAGTTATGCAGATCAAAACAGTTGGCAGGACATTCAGCCCTATCTACCTAAAGAATACCATTTAACCGAAACGCAGCGCCCTAAAGAAGAGTGGTGGAATTGGCAGGGTCATACTGTTCACTTAGATACCTATCGAAATCCACAGGCAAAAGTGAAGGTGATTCTGTTTCATGGTGTAGGAACAAATGGTCGACAAATGTCGATGATTTTGGGGCATCCTTTGGCACAGCGTGGCTATGAAACTATCGCTATTGATATGCCCGGTTATGGCCTCACCCAAGTCAAAAAGGGCTCAAAAATTCGTTATGATGATTGGGTTCAAGCAGGCAATGACCTCATTGAAGCTGAGCTACAAAAAGATCATCGTCCTATCGTTTTGTATGGGCTCAGTGCTGGTGGTATGTTGACCTATCACGTGGCGGCAAAGAATAAAAAGGTCAAAGGCATCGTCGGGATGACCTTTTTAGACACTTCAAATCAAACCGTGCGTGATCAAGTCTCTTTAAATAAATTTATGAGCCGCGTGGGCAGTCCAATGACTCATGTGACAGCACATACACCATTATCAGCATTGCCAATGCCGATGCGTTGGGTAAGTAAAATGCACCGTTTGGTGAATAATGAGGCGGCATTGCAGGTCTTTATAAAAGATAAAACGTCAGCTGGGAATAGTGTATCGGTTAAATTTCTAGATTCGTATTTATATTATAAAAATGATACGCCACCGGAGCAGTTTAATGTCTGCCCAATTCTACTGACGCAGCCTGAACAAGACCGCTGGACACCTTTGGCTTTAAGCCAGCCATTTTTAGCACGGATTCATCAAGTTCCAGTCGATGTCGTCATGTTAAAAAACGCAGGACATTATCCTTTGGAACAACCGGGACTTGATCAAATGGTCAATGCAATCGATGCGTTTTATCAAAAAGTCACGCAATAATCTGTTGAAAGCGTGATGCGTAATTCATACCAACATAGATATAAAAAACCGCTAGAAGGCGGTTTTTTTATTGGGACTTTATCGTGGAAATATTTAAGCAAAATGACCATGTTGAAAATCATAAAATGCCTGACGTATTTCATCTTCAGTATTCATTACGAATGGTCCATGTGCCGCAATAGGTTCATTTAAAGCTTCGCCACTTAAAATAAGCAGTTTGGTTGCTTCAAAAGATTTAAGTTTCAAGGACGATACTTGGTCACTGACATATAAAGTCTGTTTCGCATCAAAGCGTTGACCTTCAATTTCGATCGCGCCACTTAATACAAAAATCATGTTATTCCACTGTGGGTTGAATGAAAATTCCTGTTCAGCATTTGCATTCAAGCGCACATCCAACACATTCATCGGGCTAAAGGTTTCAGCTGCACCCATTGTGTCTTCAAATTGGCCAGCAATGACGCGTACCACGCCTGCATTTTGTGCAAGCTTTACTTCAGCAATATTGGCTGTAGTCAGTTCTTGATAGCGAGGTTCAGTCATTTTGGCATGACTAGGTAAATTGACCCAAAGTTGTACCATGTCTAAATTTCCGCCTGTTTTGGCAAAATCTTTAGAATGGTGCTCTTCATGCATAATGCCTCGACCTGCGGTCATCCATTGCACTTCGTCTTTGGCAATACTGCCGTGATTTCCTTTAGAGTCAAAATGCTCCAATTCACCTTCATAAACAATGGTCACTGTTTCAAAGCCACGGTGTGGATGTGATCCAACACCACGTTGATAGTGACTTGGAGAGAAATGATATTGGCCGGTATAGCCCATAACGAGGAATGGACTGGTTTGATTGCCCATTTCTTGCATAGGGAGCATAGAGTTTGTTGGGAAGCCATCGCCCACCCAAGTCCTACGATCACTATGATAAACACGTTTGATTGAATTCATAATTCAGCCCTCAATTTAATGCTTCTGTGATCTATTATTGAGGTATAGTGAGGGAATGACTGGGCGAAAAACTCAACAGATTATTCTAAAAATGAAACAATCATGCAAAATTTAAATGACTATTACTACTTGGTGCAAGTGGTGAAATACCAAGGTTATACCAAAGCCAGTGAAGCATTGGGTATTACAAAGTCTAAGCTATCACGCCGTATTACAGAGTTAGAGACCCGTTTGGGTGTACGTCTGATTCAACGTAATACGCGAAAATTTACAGTAACTGAAATAGGACAACAGTTCTATTTGCATTGCTTAAAAATTTTAGAGGAAGTCAGCGAAACGGAAAACTTTGTGCTTAGTACGTTGAATGACCAACTCTGTGGCCAAATTAAAATCTCTTGTCCTGTGGCTTTGGTGGAAATGCCTGTTGCCAAAATGGTCACTGATTTTATGCAGCAATATCCAGACATTAGTGTGCATCTGATGGCGACCAATCATCGGGTTGATGTGATTGAGGAAGGCGTAGATTTAGCCATTCGTGTGCGTAATATGCCTTTATTGGATAGTGATTTGATCGTTCGAGATTTAGATGCTTGGGATCATGTTTTGGTGGCATCGCCACAACTTTTCTTCGAGCGTGAAATTCCACAGCAATTGGCTGAGATTCAAAATTTTCCGTGTATTGGTTTTGACCGACCTAAACATTTTTGGGATTTCCGACATCGTGAAAAAAGTGAAACCCAACAAATTGAATTTCATCCACGCTTAAGAACTGACAGTTTTAGTGCGATGATTTCTGCTGCTCTTTCTGGCGTAGGAATCGCATCTTTGCCCAAAGTGTTTGTACGTGATGCTTTAAAAAGTGGTGAGTTAATAGGGCTATTTCCTGAATGGCAATTGCCGCAAGGGGCCATCCATGTTGCCTACGCGACACGACAAGGCATGCTGCCGGGTGTGCGTGCGATGTTAGACCATTTGATTTCAGGTTTTAAGGCCTTAGATATAGATCATCCGTAATTTGAGCAGTGTTCTTATTGTTTTCATATTCTAATTATTTTGGGTTATTGCTCAAACACGGATTTTGCTGTTTTATTTATTTTTTATTGTTGGCATGAAGTTCAACATTAGTATGGTCGTCCTCCTGCTAAGCTAATTCGCTTTAATAAGCGGCGTTGGTCTGAAGGGAAAGGGCGGCGTGAGTGTAATGTCGCTTGGTTATCCCAAAATACAATGTCACCTTCTTCCCATTGATGTTCATATCGAAACTCAGGTTTCAATAAATGTTCACGTAAAGATGCAATCAATTCACTGCCTGACTGATCATCGTAGTGAACCAATTCCACTTCAGATCGTTCATTTAACCACAGCCCTTTACGGCCACTTTCTGGATGGGTACGTACAAGCGGATGTGGATAAGCATGTCCAACAATCGGGTGGTCTTTGAAACGATATAGCGGTGTAGCGCCATATCCCGTTGTGCCTTTATTATTTTTGGCACGGACAAATGGGTTATAGGTAATGAGTTGAAGTTGGTCTAAATGTTTTTGTGTCGCTTCATCTAAAGCTTCATAGGCTTTAATAGTGTTATACCATGAGGTTTGTCCACCGTCTTGTGGCAGTTCAATGGCATAGAGTAATGAACCAAATGATGGCAGTGGAGTCCACTGATGGTCTGCATGCGCAGCCAATTCACCATGTCCAGTATAGTCTCCTTTACCGACTGCATTTGACACAGGTACGACGTCTGGTGGTGTACCGGTATCATCTTGTGACGCCAGCACAGGAATATCTGCATCGGGACGGAAGATTGAACCGAAGTAACTTGCAAACGCGAGATACTGTAAATCATCTAGACTTTGATGTTTGAAAATTAAAATCAAGTGTTCTGCCAACGCTTGTTTTAAACGGTAGATGGTTTCCCCAGACTGTGCTTTACGCGCATCTAAACCATAAACCACAGCCCCCAAAGCTTGGTCATGTTGCGCTTCAATACGAATTTCATTGCCATCTTGAAATTGTTCTGCTTGATGCCAACGTGGAGCATCATGGATGGCTTGTGAAAGTTGAGTTAATGCGGTCATTTCATAAGTTCTCAAATTGTTCTTTATTGAGACTTAATCTATGGAAGAAAGCGCAGGATGGAAAATTAAAAAATAAGCTAAGTTTATGAAAAAACGTATGATTAATACTAATATGCTGAAAATGCAGCTTTTATTGAATCGTGTAGAAAATAGCTAAAAAACTGCTGTTGTAGTGTTGATAAAACAGCAGTTTGAATTGGAATTATTGCTTCAATACGTCTTTAATGTGCACAAAACGCTTGGTTAAAGTATTCGAATAATTCAGGCGTTTGGCTCCATAAGCCGATGGACAATGCCAACAAGGCCAGAATACTGATGCCAATACTGAGCCGGAACCACAGTGTTGAATTAGTCATGAATGACACTTTCCTCATTAACCATGAAATGTACCAATACTCCAAAAATACTCAGGACAATCGAAAAAATCCAAATGGCATTATAGTTACCGGTTATATCGTGGTTCACACCACCCAACCAACCACCAAAAAATGAACCGACTTGATGAGTAAAGAATACGATACCACTTAGCATACTGAGATATTTAACGCCAAACATATTGGCTACAATACCGTTGGTGAGCGGTACGGTAGAAAGCCATAGTAGACCCATAATGACGCCAAATGCATAGATTGTCCATGTGCTTAAAGGCAGCAAAAGAAAGGCAATAATGGCAATGCCACGTAAACCATACAGTCCCATTAACAGCTTTGGTTTGGAATATTTGCCACCGAGCCAACCTGCTGTGTAGGTGCCGACAATATTAAACAGTCCAACGAGCGCTAGGAAAATAGTGCCTGTAGTGGCATTAAAGCCATGATCGATTAAATATCCCGGAAGATGGATGCCAATAAACACCACTTGGAAGCCACAGACAAAGAAACCGAGTGCTAGAAACCAAAAGGGTTTATGCTCCCAAGCCAATTGCAAAATTTGTTTAAAAGTCAGAGAGGCTTCATGCGTATTGGTTGCATTTGGTGCAACATACATTGGTGCTTTTAGCATCCAAGCTAAAGGAATAATAAGTGCAATTAAAATGGCGCTGACCACCAAAGCTGAAGACCAACCAAATTTTTGCAGTAACAGTAACGTAGAGGGCAGCATAATGAACTGACCAAAAGAACCTGCGGCACTGGCAATACCCATGGCTAAACTACGTTTGTCTGGATGCGCTGCACGACCTACGGCAGAAAGTAATACTGGAAATGAAGTGGCTGAGAGAGCCAAACCCAGGATTAAACCTGCGCTTAAATTAAGCAGTAAACCGGTAGAGCTGACGGCCATGAGTAATAGTCCGAGGGCATATAATGCACCCCCGACGGCGACCACGATCTTACTGCCATATTTATCTGCAAAAGCCCCAGTAATCGGCTGCACAGCACCCCAAATTAAGTTTTGCATGGCAATGGCAAGGCTAAATACGTTATGTCCCCAACCAAATTCATCACTCATCGGCACGAGATAGAGGCCAAATGCATGACGCACCCCTAAAGACAATGCCAAAATAATTGCACTGCCAATGAGCATGTAAATCAGGGGCTTCGAGAAACGAGTATCAGACATACAGCAGTCTACATTCTTTAAATTTAATCCAATGGTATTCGAATAAACGCAGAGTTGCGATTAAATTTAATTCACCAAACAATAAATTTTTTTTATAGGTAACTATGGATGAATAAAGGAAATTGACACAGCGGAAATTCAAAAGTGTCTAAAAGAGTTAGAAAAGGTATCTCAGAATAAAAGACCATATAAAAGCCAATAAAAAAGACGACCGTAGTCGTCTTTTATATATGTTATTTATTAGAAACGCATACCGATACCTGCATACGCAAGAATTGGATTTACTTCAATATCAGCTTTAGATTTGATCAGTTCACCATGTGTGGCATCTGTAACGGTAATGGTGGTTTCATTTTGTAGGTGTGCATAGCTAACAGAACCTACAGCAAACCATTTGTCATTGAAGTCATAAGTAAAACCAGCTGTCACAACAGGAGCAAAAGCATCAGAAGCTTCTAACTCAACTTTTGGCTTAGCTTTACTTGGTTTACCGTCAAGTGCGGCACCAGCATTGCCTTCTTTAATATTGGCAATCATATGTCCAGCAGCAATCAGGTCTTTTTCTGTACGTGGATTAATTTCTAGTTCATTAAAGTATGCATACATTACGCCTAGACCCACATAGGGACGGAATTTATTGACGCCAGTTTTACCGAAGTGATATTGGATTTCTGCAGCGGGGGTCCATGCACGAGCAGATGCCGCTGGGCCGTAGGCTTCTAAATCTGTAATCAGCAAACTATTCTTCATTGCGATTTCAGGTAGGTCGATAATACCTAACTCAGGTGTCGCAATAGCTGCAAATGGCGCATAAATTTTTCCTTTGCCGTTTAGGTCTACCTCAGGTGGGATACCGGCTTTCATTTCTAAAGAAATGTTATCAGTAAAGAAATAGTTGGTCATGATGCCTAGTGTGGTTACATCATCGGCTTCAAGGCCAGTACCTTGGTTATCCCAACTTTGTAGGCCATTAATTTCAGCAGTACCGCTTAGCCCTGCTGGTAAGGTACTCGTACCTAATTTATCGAGCAAACCGACAAACCAAGTAGAAATGTTTGGATCCATAGCAGGATCCATATTGGCTTTTACTGCGTCAATTGAAATATCACCAACTTTGGCTGTTTCACCATTTTTTACTGATGTATCAACATGGAATGGCTGTGCTTTACCTTGTGGCATAACATGTAGAGCACCAACAGAGACAGAAAAACGTTTGAAGCCATCGCCATCTTTTAAACTAAAATATGGTGAGTCTGCATGACTGAGCATAGGTAGGGCAGCCATAGAAGCAGCAATGCACAATACACTTTTTTTCATTTTAAAGGACTCCATGTCCGTAAATTGATAATAATTTTTCTAAGTGCCCATTATTCAAAATTAGTGCGTAAAAAATGTTATAGAAAACAAGAATAAACGTAATAATCCTGTAACATTCTTGATGATTTGTATTATTTGAAGGCTTTAATTAGGTATTTGTGTAAAAAAATCGAACATTTTTGAAATTTAGAAATGGTTCTATCTATTTGTAAATATTCAATATTTATTGACATAATTGACAGTGTGTTGGTTGATTTGGGTCAGTAAAATAGTTTAAAACAACCATATTCAAAGCACTTTTTTGTGCTGTTGTCCTATATAGATATAAGTCATAGTTCATCGTTGAGTCGTTATATGTCAATCGTGGTTAATCTCTCAAAGCCTTTTACACCAAAACCATTTTTTTTGTACAATAGCGCCAGATTCAATTGAGTTATTCGTATGAGTACGCAAAACCCTCCCAAGAAAAAGGCTTTAGTCAATTTGCCTTTTCCGATTAAAAAAGCTGAAGATAATGCTTCGGATGAAATCTTTGAAGATATGCGTCCAAAACCTCAGCGTTATGCTGACCGTACTTGGATGCCACCACGCGGTACACGTCGTTCGATGGGTAAGCGTTAAAAGATTTAAATAAAAAAGCCATGGTTCAAACCATGGCTTTTTTATTGCAAATTATTGATGTTAATTGCGTATTTCAGACTGAATTCTTCGGTCTTTATTGAGATAATACTTTTTCTTCTGACGATACATGTCTAGATCGGCACGTTTGAGCATATCTTCCATTCGCTCATTCAGCTCATTGGTGGCAAAGCCAATTGATATACTCATCGGTTGATTTGAATAAAATTGGTTATCGACCAATAACAACTCATTCAAACTTTGTAAGCAGTTTTGCAGCGCTGCATCATCTGCACCCGGTAATAGAATGACAAATTCATCACCGCCAATGCGCGAAGCAGAATAGGGCGTATGCTGAATAAGTTGGTTTAAAATGTTGCCCAGACGTCTGAGGATACTGTCACCAGCATCGTGCCCAATACTGTCATTGAGTTCTTTTAGTCCATTTAAATCAATAAAAATACAAGAAACAGGACGTAATTGATTGCGTTCGAGACGCTTGAGTTCTGCTATATAAAATGAACGATTATAGAGTTTGGTCAGTACGTCGTGTTTACCTAAATACTCAAGATAATTTTCAGCCTTTTTACGTGCAGTAATATCGGTTAAGGCAACCTGCACGGTGCTCCAATCATCAAGATAATCGGGAAATACAGTAAATTGTAGTAAGACGTGGCGAATACTGCCATCAAGTGCATAATTTATAGCTTCACGTTGATGATGTAAATTACCATTCCAAAGTTCAATCAACTGTTCTTTAAATGTTTGAAGCATCTCTTTGGCAAATACTTTATGTACATTTTTGAGCAATATTTCTTTGTTCGGAGCGCCAAATAAATCAAGGGTGGCCTGATTAACATCAACGATCAGTATTTCTTTAATGCACTCTTGTACAAAATCGGGATGAACATCCAAAAAAGTGACAAAGTCTTCGATTTCTAAAGCGCGTAGCTGATCTAATTTGATTTTAATCCGGCTAAAATCTTCGACCCAAAGTGAGGTTGGAGAATAATGAAAACGCGCTTCTGCCAAATGACGACTTTGTTCTTGTAAACGGCAAGCTTCAGTATAAGAGGTGATATCTTCAGTCGTAATTAAAACGGCAGATAAATCCTGCTCATGACTCGGTAGCACGATGCCTTTGAGTTGAATGTCTAGGCGTTGTCCATTGAGCGTATAGTTCACGGCAGAATGGGAAAAATGTGTTTCACCATTCCATAATGCAACCAATTCTCTAATGTGTGTTTGACAGATCTCCGCCTGAAAAACTAAATCAAGGTTTTGACATAAATGTTCAAAGTCACGTGCTTGATACAGTTCTAGTGTTTTTGTGTTGACCTGTAAGATTTTTATTTTTCTCGCACATTGCAAAATACGAGATTCATCTTGTTGAAGAAAAGTGGAGAGATCCTGCACACCTTGCTGACGCCAGAGATCAAATTGTTTTTTGACTTCACTGTAATCTTCAAGCCACATGGCAATGGGGGATAGCTCAAAAAAAAGAGAATCTAGCATGTCTATTTTATGTGCTCGTCATTCTTTATGATAATGTCAGCAAGTAGTATAAGACGAAAAAAATGATATTAAAATAATGTGATATGTAAAATAATTTTTATTTTTAATGTGACTTAAGTCGCTAAAAACCATTAGTCAACCGTAGAAAAAAAGCCAATATGGACATTGGCTTTTTGGGTGTTTCAAATGTGGTAAAAAGAGCCTTTAGCGGCTGGCTTTACGGGCTTTATTTTCAGGCTTTGGTGCAGCAATTTCACGTTCAGCTTTCCAAACATCGATGAAATCTTTTTCATTGATATTGTACAGTTCAAGTAGGGCTAAAATAACGCCGCCAAACATCATCGGGCCTTCAGAATTACTTTGAAACTCAAATATTTTCCCATTCAGCGCATGCAAAATATCTTCAATTTCAAAAATACGGTCACGACCATTACTGTCTGTTGGGTACATTTGGGTATTCAGGACAATTTTCGCAAGACTTTTTTCATTATCCGTTAAGGCCAGTACATCGACCAACTCATCTGTTGAAGGCGCGAAAATAACCGAATCTCGATAAATCGTATGTAAAAGTTTCGAGGTCAGTTTGGGTAATGCTTTTTCAACAAATGGACGGAAAGAAATTGGAAAAATCACATTGCTGGAAATCCCCTTAAACATGGGAGCAATTTCTTCAACTTTATAGCCAGCGACACCACAACCGATCGAGGTAATGAAGTATTTAGTCTTCGGATGATTCTTGGTATAGATTTTAAAATCATCGACATAGTGTTGAATTTGTGACAACGGCATTTGTTGTAAATGCTCATTCATCGTTGGAATAGCAAAACTTTGACCAGCCCATCCACGACCAATACCATTCATTGCACCAAAATGCTCTAGGGCAGTACTCGCTGCACCGCCAGTATGTTGACCTGCCATATTGCTGCCAAAAACAAAAATGGTATCTTCAGCTAAGTTTTTAACAATACTTTCGTCATGATATTGGTAAGTCATAAAGTTTGATCTGTGGCGTCCTTTTGTTCATGTTGCAGGTGAAATTTAGCTAGGTCAAGTATCTATCTGGGTTAAATGAACGCTTTATCTATGAGTTTTTTTAGAGCCAAGAGTTTCCTCAAGAAAAACATGCGAAATCAGGCGAATTATTTTTCAAACATGAGAAAAATCTATGGGTTTATGTTGAATTATAATTTTACAGTCCGTACACGCCTCTGGTATTTACATAAATTTAGCGTTGTTTTGTGCAACTTTGCCCTCATAATAAAGCCCTATAAAAACTGTTGAAGAAGAGTGTGATGCAGGAACAGCCTTTTGAACTGGTAACACAATATCAGCCCGCAGGTGATCAGCCTCAAGCGATTGAGAAATTGGTGAAGGGGATTGAAAAAGGAATGCATGATCAGTTGCTCTTAGGGGTAACAGGTTCAGGTAAAACCTATACCATGGCAAATGTGATAGCACGCACGCAACGTCCAACGATTATTATGGCGCATAATAAAACTTTGGCTGCGCAGCTTTATGGCGAGTTTAAAGCCTTCTTTCCGCATAATGCCGTGGAATACTTCGTCAGTTATTATGACTATTATCAACCCGAAGCCTATGTGCCATCTTCAGATACTTTTATTGAAAAAGATTCATCGATTAATGATCACATTGACCAAATGCGTCTTTCGGCAACACGGGCATTATTAGAGCGACGTGATGCAATTATCGTAGCGTCAGTTTCAGCTATTTATGGTCTGGGTGATCCCAATGCTTATATGAGTATGCTTCTGCATATCGTGGAAGGTGATCGTATCAGCCGTGATGACATCATTCGTCGTTTGGTGGAAATGCAATACACCCGAAATGAACTCGAATTTTTACGGGGCACATACCGTATTCGTGGTGAAATTATTGATATTTTTCCTGCTGAATCTGATCAAAATGCCATTCGAATAGAGTTATTTGATGATGAAGTTGATTCAGTTCGATGGTTTGATCCATTGACGGGCAGAATGGTGCGTAAAGTGCCACGGATTACGATTTACCCAAAAAGCCATTATGTAACACCTAAAGATAATTTACAGCGTGCAATTGGAACGATTCGTGAAGAACTCGCAGAACGACTAGGATTCTTTCGTGCAAATGATAAATTACTCGAAGCACAGCGTATCGAACAACGTACACGTTATGATTTAGAGATGATGCAGCAGCTTGGCTATACCAATGGTATTGAAAACTACTCACGGCATTTGTCAGGTCGTCCCTCAGGTGAAGCACCTCCGACTTTGTTTGATTATGTACCTGATGATGCTTTATTAATCATTGATGAATCGCACGTTACCGTTCCGCAAATTGGGGCTATGTATAAAGGTGACCGTTCACGTAAAGAAAATTTGGTCAATTACGGTTTTCGTTTACCAAGTGCGCTTGATAACCGGCCAATGAAATTTGAAGAATGGGAGCGGATTATTCCTTCGACCATTTATGTCAGTGCAACGCCTGCACATTATGAAATGGAAAAGTCTGAACAAGTCGTTGAGCAAGTGGTTCGACCCACAGGTTTGGTCGACCCTGAAATTGAAATTCGTCCAGTGTTAACGCAAGTGGATGATGTATTGTCAGAAATTAATAATCGTAAAAACTTAAATGAGCGTGTATTGGTTACGACATTAACCAAACGTATGGCAGAAGATTTAACTTCATATTTGAAAGAATATGGTATTAAGGTCGCTTATTTACATTCTGATATTGACACTGTTGAACGAACTAAAATTATTCATGAATTGCGTTCAGGTGTATACGATGCAATTGTTGGGATTAACTTGCTGCGTGAAGGCTTAGATATGCCAGAGGTGTCTTTAGTCGCCATCTTAGATGCTGACAAAGAGGGGTTTTTACGTTCTGAGCGTTCTTTGATTCAAACCATTGGTCGTGCAGCGCGTAACTTAAACGGTAAAGCGATTTTATATGCAGATCGGATGACCGACTCCATGCAAAAAGCCATTGATGAAACGGATCGTCGTCGTAATTTACAAATTGCATTTAACCTTGAACATGGCATTACGCCACGCAGTGCAGTGCGTCAAAACGTCAATGATATTGATACAGGTGAAGTGCTGACAGATGATGAAATCGATGCAAAAATTTCAGATCAGGCCAAGGCATTAACTGCAGATGAACGTCATTTGATGTCTGATCCAAAACTTTTAGCAAAACATATGAACAAGCTGGAAAAAGAAATGCTGAAAGCATCGAAAGATTTGCAGTTTGAACAAGCTGCTCGATTACGTGATGAAATCTTGCGTTTAAAAGCACAGATGATTTCATAATTTTGTTAGACAAGATGCGGCATATTGTCTGAATTACATACATAATTCAGACAAGAAAATGATTTTTAGAGCAATTTTTTCCGCTAGAGTAAAAACACGAGAGAAAGAATTACTTAATTTTCATCGAATGTTTTGCATCGAAATGAGGCATAAAATGACAACAACGAATCTTCCGAAAGCTGGTTTTAAGCTCGCAAAAATTGCACTTGGTGCAGCAGTGTTAATTGGTTTGGGTGCAGCCACAATGGCCTATGCACAGACGAAACCTTTACAGACTGTGGAAAAAGTCGAGCTCGATCGTTATTTAGGTATGTGGTATGAAGTTGCTCGTAAGCCTTTAGTCTTTCAAAAAAGCTGTGACCGTGATGTTACCGCGGTCTATACCTTAAATGAAAACGGCAATATTAATGTCAATAATCGCTGTGTATCGAAAGATGGCACCAAGAAGCAATCAATAGGCGAGGCATTTGTACAAAATGCACCGTTTAACACGAAATTAAAAGTTAGTTTCTTACCAGAAGCCATTCGTTGGTTGCCTGTGGGGCGTGGTGATTATTGGGTACTCAAAGCCGATGAAGACTATCAAACAGTTTTGGTGGGTGAGCCACGTCGTAAATATATGTGGGTTCTTTCTCGTTCGGCTCATCCAGATCAGGAAGTGATTCAGGAATATCTAAATTATGCTCAATCTGTCGGTTATGACTTATCAGATATTATTCATACCAAGCAGACAGTGAAACCTAAAACCTAAATAATTGAACAAATGCTAAAAAACCATGCCTGTGCATGGTTTTTTATTTGCTAGAATGTCCAGGTGAGAAGCTTGATTGATCAAGCAAAATATCAAGATTATGTAGTCATTTTGACTGGAGTGAAAGATGTATAAAGGCGTTGCATTGTCTGTATTGGCATCGGTCACTTTCGGTATTTTGTATTTCTTTACCATCTTTTTAAAACCTCTAGATAGCGAGCAAACTTTTGCATGGCGCATGTTAGCGACCTTGCCATTTTTAACCTTATTTATGTGGTGGATGAAAGATTTAAACAAAGTTAGTGAAATTTTTTGGCGAGTGGTTAAGCAGCCGATCTTTCTCATTTGGTTAATCATTAGTTCATTTTTATGTACTACACAGCTTTGGTTGTTTTTGTGGGGACCAATTAATGGCCGAGGGCTAGAAGTATCTTTAGGGTATTTTCTATTGCCCTTAGTGATGGTTCTGGTTGGATGTGTACTGTATAAAGAAAAGCTGTCTAAATGGCAGATGGCTGCCGTGGCACTGGCAATTTTAGGGGTCGGCCACGAAATTTGGCGTATTGGCAGTATCGCGTGGGAAACTGTCTATGTCGCTGTGGCTTATCCGATTTATTTCTTTTTACGTCGTACCTTTAAAACCGATCATTTGGGTGGTTTTTGGTGGGATCTTTGCTTAATTTTGCCTGTAGCCTGTTATTTAGGATTTATTCATAGCGATAGTTTAGCGCTGATGTCGTTATTCCCGTATCTGATTTTGGCGGTTTTAGGACTCGGGTTTTTGAGTGCGCTTGGCTTAGGTAGCTATATGTTGGCGAGTCGTTATTTGCCATTTGTGATTTTTGGTTTGTTGAGTTATTTAGAACCCGTGTTGTTAGCTTTTGCATCCATCGCATTGGGGGAGCGAGTAGAAGCCGAAGAATGGCTGACCTATATTCCAATTTGGGGTGCGGTATTGTTATTGGTGATAGAAGGTGTTTTGCATCTGTTTAAACAAAAGCAAAATGAACGTGCGCTAGCAAAAAATGTAAAAGCGTTAAATGATCGAATCGATTCTTAGACTGAAAATATTGGTACGGTAAATTGATCAGTTCACAATTAACACTTGCTGTTTTTTAAGAAAATCTTAAACTTAGAAAACTAAAACACGCCATGATTCAATTTATTGTTTAGGAAGAACAGCATTGAATGATGGTGTACAAAAATATTTATTTTAGATAAAAATAAACTGAAATCGATAAAAGATCGATTAAAGAACCAAGATACAGGAAGCACTCAGTGGTTGTCCCATTTCATCAAAGCGCTAAACTTTTACAGCTAGAGCCTGTGTTGGATCAGCATTGGCGGAGTATTGTATCTGAAGTATGCACTGATCTTGATCAATCCAATTTAGCACAGATACAGCAGGTGTTATCGCAAAAAGGTATTCGTTGGGAGTCTTCATCACAGTCGTATCAAAGAGATGTACCGATGAATTTGGGCATGCTGATGAAAGTACTAAAATATGATGTCATGCGTGAGCATGCACAGTATTTGGCAACACAGCTCGAAGAACTTCGAACATTGACAATGAGTATTCAAGTTGCGCAAAAATTAGAAGAAAACCTAGCCTATATCAATAAAATAGATGCCGAAGAAGATTTTGAATTACAGCATGAAAAAAACGTATTACATCGGCATTTCATTTTAAATGCTGCACAAATCATCCGTGAAATGGATTTGATTGCGCCGAGTGATGCACGTGAACTCACTGCCCAGCAAGTCAAAATTTTCTTGATCGAAATTTTCTTAAAGTCACATATGTTGGGGCAATTTTTTGATGCCACTATCCCGAAATCGTCTGAGATTTGGCAACATCCGATTTTTAAATACTATTTAAAGCGTGAACAAAAAACGAGATATTTACAAATCGTACAAACATCTGAGTTTATTTATATTTTGTCACCTGATTTAGATTGGACGACGCAGTATTCAGCAACGCGGTTTTTATCGACAAAGCACAATGATGCCTTAGCAGACGACGTTTTTGATGGGGTGGCCATAGATTTAAATACTGCTTTAGAGAATCAGCAAATAGACGAATTAAAAATTCAAGTCTCTAAGCTGGCATCTATTGCAGGTTTTATACATTTAGATCTGCAAAATTTAATGCAGCAACTACATATACGGGTAGATAAGCATCTACTTTTAATGCTGCATGTAGAGGATGCCACTCAATTAGTGACGGTTTTACCTACTTTTGAGCAGCAGTTCAATACATTGATCTTGAAGCCATTGCATCAGACTGTTCAATATCAACTGAGTGAGCAGATACAGCATGATTTTTTATTTTTCCATAGCATGCAAATATCTCAGAAGCTCATCACGAGTCTAAACGTCTTAAGTAGCTGCCCGAAGTTTGAGGCGAGTTTGGAGTTAAAACGACTGCGACTTCAACTACAGGCTTGGCAGGTGCTTTTGTTGAAACGGCGTGCTCAAATTTTTCATGTTCAAAACGAAGATGAGTGGGAATTACATCATCAGCAGTCACAGCAAATTCATACGGCGCTGAAGGCGATCTTGCAGCCGGTCGATGATCAACAGAAGATCTTTGCTACAGACGCAACTGTAGAAAATACGGGTACCCATGGCGCGCATGCGCATGTTGGATTTTCCAAACGCATGACGAAAACAGGGGAGTATGAAAGCCTTGAAGCCGATGCTTTAAAAGCGCAGCAGCAAAAAAAGCGCCAGACTTATATGCAGGTTTTAATGTTGCTGAAGGAACATGCTTCACAGCTCGTCAATCTTGATTTTGAGCCATGTGAAAATGCCTTAAACGTGCGATCTTTTAGTGATCAGAGATATTTTGCGATTAGTGCTGGTGAGAATAGTTTAAATGCACTACCGAAAATATTAGAGCTGAGTGTAAATTTCTTTGATTTTAATCTGGAAAAGTTTGCTGATAATCTGAAAAATTAACTGAATTTTAAATATAGATCTGACTTTAAATAATTTTAGGCAGTAACATTAGAGGCGTAATTTAATTCAAATAAAAGAACGATACGCTGTAATGTCATCCGCAATTGTCTGAGACAGGGTTACTTCTAATAAAAAATGTTTTTGCGATACTTTGAATAAATTGACGGTAGTGAACGAGTTTTGCGGTGAGGAGCATTGCTCCGCAAGATGGTTTCCTTATGAAGCACGCTTCTCATTTTGCCAAATGAGAAACAACGTTTCGTAAGAGTACCTCCGACTGAAGGCTAAACCCTTTATTCAAACTTTAGATGTAAGACTCCGTCGAATAGTCTTAAAAATCATTTAAAAATGTGAAATTATTATTACGAGCTTAACATCAGTAAAAATACTATAAATTGAGCAAAATAAAAAAACACCGCAATTTGAAAAATATAATTATTCGTTCATCTTAGAGCTAAATGTGCTGAGATCTGGTTGATAAAACTACATTTGAAATTTTGTGAAAAAAATCTGCGAAAAAGTCCGTTTTTCAACTTTCGGCTATAAAATCATAATACTAATCATGATTATTTTGAAAATTGATAGTGAATATATAACAAAATAACCTTGTCGAAATCTGCTTTTAGATTCATTAATTTTCAGTTTTCCATTACAATTGTGGGGTTTTGAAATTTATGCTTAGATTTACAATTAATTAGAGGACGTATCTGTGAGCAAAGACACTATCGTTGCCCTACATGCAGAGCACCAAGGTCGCTGGAAAAACCGTGAAGAAATCGCGGAACGTATGATTGCCCTAGTGGGTCAGTTATATCGTGAAAAAAACATCGTAGCTACAGTATACGGTCGTTCTTTAATTAACCGTTCGGTTATCCAAATTCTTAAAGCGCATCGTCGTACTCGCGTACTTGACGTTGAACTTTCAGTTGTGAACACTTTCCCAATTCTTGAAGCTTTGGCAAAAATCGAAAACATCGGTACTGCTGAAATTGATCTTGGCAAACTTGCTGTTGAGTTCAAAGAAAAAGGCGGTGATGTTGACGCATTCGTTGCTGACGCTGTTAAATCACTTGAAGGCAATGCAACTAACGTTGAAAACCGTGATGTTGTACTTTACGGTTTCGGTCGTATTGGTCGTATCCTTGCACGTTTGATGATCAGCCAATCTGGTTTAGGCCGTGGTCTTAACCTTAAAGCAATCGTTGTTCGTAAATCATCTGACGGTGACTTAGAAAAACGTGCGTCTTTGTTACGTCGTGACTCTATTCATGGTCCATTCGCAGGTACAATTTCTGTTGATGAAGAAAACGAAGCAATCATTGCTAACGGTAACTTCATCAAAGTGATCTATGCGTCTAACCCATCTGAAGTTGATTACACTGCTTACGGTATTAACAATGCACTTGTAATCGATAACACAGGTAAATGGCGTGATTCTGAAGGTCTTGCACAGCACCTTAAATGCGCTGGCGCTGCACGTGTAATTCTAACTGCACCTGGTAAAGGTGACATGAAGAACGTTGTATACGGTGTGAACCAAGCTGACATCCTTGATGAAGATACAATCATCTCTGCTGCAAGCTGTACAACAAACGCGATCACACCAACACTTAAAGTGTTAAACGACAAGTACACAGTGATCAATGGTCACGTTGAAACAGTTCACTCGTTCACGAATGACCAGAACTTAATCGACAACTACCATAAAGCTGACCGTCGTGGTCGTGCTGCTACTTTAAACATGGTAATCACTGAAACAGGTGCTGCTAAAGCAGTTGCTAAAGCACTTCCTGCTCTTCAAGGTAAATTGACTGGTAACTCAGTACGTGTACCTACTCCAAACGTATCTCTTGCAATTTTGAACCTTACTTTGGGTCAAGATGTTGACCGTGAAGAAGTGAATGAATACATTCGCCAAATTTCAATCAACTCTAACCTTCAAGGTCAAATCGGTTATACAAACTCAACTGAAGTTGTATCGTCTGACTTTATCGGTTCACGTACTGCTGGTGTGTTTGACGCTCAAGCGACAATCGCTTCTGGTAACCGTTTAACTGCTTATGTTTGGTACGATAATGAAGTGGGTTATAGCTGCCAAGTATTGCGTATTGCTGAGCAAATGGGCGGCGTAAGCTATCCAAAAGTTCCTGCTGAAACTAATGCTTAATTAGTTCACGCTGTAAAAAAAGGGCCTCATTTGAGGCTCTTTTTTTATCTAAAGAGTATGGGTTAAAAACTTAAGGCATAGATGACGAATGGATTGATCAAAAGCATCAAAAGTTCTTGTTTTTTCTGCCACTGTTAGATGAGTGTGAGTCATTTATAATGAAAAGCTGACTAAAATGTTCAAGTTTTAAGTTGATGAAATTATTAAAGAATTAAATACAAAAAATTGCAAACTGGTTTGTATAATGTGTTCAAAATGAGACTGTAAAAAATAAAAAGCAAAAGGAATTTAGTTTGCAAGCAAAGCACATGCTCAGTGGATTGGCATTTATTGTGTTTGCTGCGCTCTGTGGTGTACTTATCGCCATTTGGGTGTTTAAGCACTTTAATATTTATATCCCGCTAGAAAATCAGAACGTCAATATTGACCTGCAAGAGCCGTTACAAGCCGAAGTCAAAATTCATGATGCCTTGGATGTGGACGTGACAGGGCGGGTGAATGCTGAAATTCCGATACATGAAAATTTAAATATTCCCTTAACTCAAACGCTGACACCACGGGTGTATTTTGATAATCAAGTCCCAATCAAGACCACGATTCCAGTACGTGAAACTTTGAAAGTGAATCAAAACCTTCCTGTGAATACCAAAGTGAAAGTTAAAGTCATGGGGCAGGATGTGACTTTGCCACTCAAAGGTGATATCCCGATACAATTGGATATTCCAGTGAATATGAATGTGCCTTTGGAGCAAAAAGTACATTTAAAATTTGATGCGCCAGTCAAAACCGTGCTGAAAGAAAACCTACATATTCCACTGAATGCAAATTTAAAAACCAACATTCCTATTGAAGGTAATTTGAATGTTCCAATTAAAACGGCATTAAAAGCGACAGTGGATGTGCAAAATACGTTGCCCGTTCAAATTAAAAAGGGTGAATTGGTGATTCCACTAAAAACAATGCGACTCAATAGAGAGCATGCCAAAACTGAAGCGATAGCTCAGGAGTAAGTCATGTGGATATTTCAATCGGCGAAGCGCATCATTTTGAGTTTTATCGCAGTTGCGTTATTGGTTGCGCTGCTATTTTGGTTGTATTTAAATATTTATGCGTCGATGCAAGTACGTGCAAAAAATGCTGATATTCAATTGTCGCATTCACTACCCACCAAAATTTCCGTTGGCAATTATTTGCAAACGCAGTCTATTGGGACGTTGGATACGCAGATTGCTTTAGATCGGAAGCTGCAACTACCCTTGAAGGGAAAATATCTGGCAGATTTGCAGTTTAGTGTAGAGGTTCCCATCTCTGTGGATATTGATTATTCCACCAATATTCAAATTAACCAGACGATGCCACTTGAGGCGACCACAGATTTGGTGATTAAAAATAAACTCGTGCCGAAATTTCCGTTAAAAATGGATATTCCTGTCAAGTTAGATGTGCCTTTTCATTTGAAAAGAACCTATAACATTCCTATTCGAATAAATTTTAATGGTCCAGTGTATTTTGAGTTTAATGAAAAAGTCGATTTGCATGTGGTACATCAGTTTGCACCACAACTCAAACTCAATGACCCGATGACCATGCGAAAAATCGCAACCTTTAATGCCACGATGTATAACGCAGAGCGAAATACCAAGGCAAATTTAGATATGAATATGGATTTGCCGATAAAAAATGTACATCCATAAGCGTGATTCAACTCAAAAAAAAGCCCAAATCAATTCGGGCTTTTTTGTTGGTTTGATCTTATTTTAAAGCAGCTTCAACAGCACTACGTAGAGAAGTGGTTGGGTGACCGAGTAACTGTTCCAAGTCCTTACGATCACTTTGCATTGCACCGTCAATGCTGTTGATATCAGCATCGACGATCACATCTACAAGACCAGCAGGTAAGCCAGCTTGTAATAGGCCTTGTGTGTAGTCTTCTGCAGTTAAATTTTGATAGTGAACATTTTGACCTGAAACTTGCTGTAGGGTTTCAGCAAGCTGTGCCAAGGTGAAACTGTCTGAGCTTGCAAGTTCATAGGTTTTATTCTCATGACCAGAGCTTGTAAGTACTTTTGCAGCTGCTTCGGCATAGTCAGCACGGGTCGCTGCATTAATTTTTCCATCCTTTGCTGCACCAAATAAGGTACCTGTTTCAACCACATGCCCAGCAGCAGCAAGATAGTTTTCGACATACCAGTTATTTCGTAAGAAGGTATAGCTTAAACCACTAGCTTGAATCAGACTTTCTGTTTCACGATGCTCTTGAGATAAACCCAATGGCGATGTATCGGCACGTAACAGGCTGGTATAAGCAATATATGGAACTTTTGCTTCTACAACAGCATCAATTACGGCTTTGTGTTGTGGAGTACGACGACCAATTTCATTGGCAGAAATGAGTAATAATTTATCGACACCTTGTAGTGCAGGAACCAGTGTATCTGGTTGATCATAGTCAAAATGACGAAGTTCGATGCCTTGAGCTTGTAGAGATGCTGCTTTTTCTGGTGAGCGAACTAAAGCGATGATGTTTTCGGCCGCGGTTTCTTTCAATAAAAATTGAAGGACCAATTGGCCTAGTTGACCTGTTGCACCTGTAATTGCGATTTTCATATTTAAACCCTCTGATTGTTGAATAAATAATCTTGATGGTTGAATCTTAATCTGCTAACTTACTAAATGTAAGTACGTACCAAAAAGTAAGTTAGTGACTTTGAGGAAAGATTTAATGAACACATACGCTACAAGTAAATTATTAGGTCAAGTTTTATCCACGGACTGTCCTTCTCGAGAAATATTGGAACATCTCACCAATAAATGGTCAGTATTAGTTTTGCGTTGTTTGACTGAAGGGGTACACCGTTTTAGTGAACTTAGGCAGCGGATCGAAGGGGTGAGCGAAAAGATGCTGGCTCAAACGCTGAAAATGCTCGAGCAAGATGGTTTTATCTTACGGACAGTCTATCCAGTCGTGCCACCCAAAGTTGAATATCAACTGACTTTAATGGGCTCGCAGGCTGCAGAAAAATTAATGCATCTGATTGGTTGGGTTGAACGAACCTTGCCTGAAATTATTGAAGCCAAGGAAAATGCACGTAAATAGCTTTCAGAAATGGGGAGTGAAATTCGTTTGCCATTTATCAAAGGTATTTTGATGATGAGCTAAAGATTTTCGAGCGAGGTGCGGATTTTCCTAAAAATTTGCATCAGCACCAAGATGAATGAAATTTATAGTATTGCTGAATAATATTGTTCGAGAAATTCTTTAAAATATGGCAGAATAAGCGGTTTTAAAGTTTTTAGAGGATTGGCAAACATGCGCTTTGTTGATGAAGCAGTCATTACCGTAGAGGCTGGCGACGGTGGCAATGGCGTAGCCAGTTTTCGCCGTGAAAAATTCGTACCATTTGGTGGTCCAGATGGTGGTGATGGTGGTCGTGGCGGTAACGTATACGTTCAAGCCGACAACGACACAAGTACCCTAGTAGATTATCGTTATACACGTAAATTCCGTGCAGAACGTGCTAAAAATGGTCGTGGAGCGAACTGCTCAGGCCGTGGCGGTGAAGATACCGTATTGCTCGTTCCAGTGGGCACAACAATTGTAGATACAGAATCTGGCGATATCATCGGCGACTTAGTGGCTGACGGTCAGCGTGTGTTAGTGGCAGCAGGTGGTGAAGGTGGTTTGGGGAATACTCACTTCAAATCTTCAACCAACCGTTCTCCACGTAAATGTACACACGGCTCAAAAGGCGAATATCGTGAAATTCGTCTTGAATTAAAAGTACTCGCAGACGTTGGTTTGTTGGGTATGCCAAATGCAGGTAAATCAACCTTTATCCGTGCAGTTTCAGCAGCAAAACCAAAAGTTGCAGATTATCCATTTACCACTATGGTGCCAAACCTAGGTGTGGTTGATGCCGATAGTCACCGTTCATTTGTAATGGCGGATATTCCAGGTCTAATCGAAGGTGCGGCAGAAGGTGCAGGTCTAGGTATTCGATTCCTGAAACACTTGGCACGTACACGTATTTTATTACACATCGTAGATGTTCAACCGATTGATGGTTCTGACCCTGCGTACAATGCAAAAGCAATTTTGGAAGAGTTGAAAAAATTCTCCCCAACGCTTTCAAAATTACCTGTTGTATTGGTACTCAATAAAGTAGACCAATTGGCGGCTGAAACGCGTGATGAATGGTGTGATCACATTCTCGAAGAGTTGCAGTGGAAAGGCCCTGTATTCAAAACTTCAGGTTTAACATTTGAAGGTACTAAAGACGTTGTGTACTACCTGATGGATCAAATTGAAGAACAGCGCGAACGAGAAACTGAAGATCCTGAATATGCTGCAGAAGTTAAAGCGTTCCGTGATCAGCTTGAAGCTGAAACACGTGAGCAAACGCTTGCTGCGAAAGAAGCATATCGTGAAATGCGTCGTCAACAACGTCTGGCAGGTCAAGGTGAAGACTTTGATGATGAATTTGAAGACGGTGATGATGAGGCAGAATCGTACTACGTACGTTAATTGCTGAATAAGTGTCAAAGCAAACAAGTCTGAGGACAAGATGATAGAAGTGGTAGATGGGCAACGTCAGCTCAAGGGTTGTAAACGTATCGTTGTTAAAATCGGATCATCACTACTCACAGCAAACGGAAAAGGGTTAGATCTGGATGCAATCTCGCATTGGGCGGGACAAATTGCAGAACTACACAATGCAGGGCACGAGATCATTCTTGTGTCTTCCGGTGCTGTGGCTGAAGGGATGGTTCGAATGAATCTGGACAGCCGACCCACAGATCTACCCAGTCTTCAGGCTTGCGCAGCCATTGGACAAATGGGTTTAATACATACTTGGTCAAGCGTTTTAGAACAATGTTCTATTCGTACAGCTCAAGTTTTATTAACCCATGATGATTTGGCTGACCGTCGTCGTTATTTAAACTCTTGTGATGCCTTGCAGCATTTGATTGATTGGCGTGTGATTCCTGTGATCAATGAAAATGACACAGTGTCGACTGACGAAATCCGCTTTGGCGATAACGATACTTTAGCTGCGATGGTGGCTGGACAGGTTCATGCAGACCTCTTGGTGATTCTAACTGACCAAGAAGGCATGTTCGACTCTGACCCTCGTTCCAATCCAGACGCAAAACTGTTTCATACAGTACGCGCAATGGATGAATCATTATTCGATATGGCTGGTGGCGGCGGTAAATTCGGTCGTGGCGGTATGTTGACCAAAGTTCGTGCGGCACGTTTAGCAGCCAAGTCTGGTTGTCCAACAGTCATTGCGAGCGGCGATAGCGATAATGTGCTTTCACGTGTGATGGCAGGTGAATTACTAGGTACCTTATTCATTACGGACAATGACCGTGTGACAGCCCATCAACAATGGTTAGCTGCACATTTACAAACAGCGGGTCGTTTAGTAATTGATGATGGCGCAGTCAAAGCCATTCGTGATAATCACCGCAGTTTATTACCTGTCGGTGTGAAAGCTGTTGAAGGGCATTTCGAACGTGGTGATGTGGTGGAATGTGTCGATACACAAGGTCATCGTGTTGCCGTCGGTCGTGTAAACTTCAGTTCACGTTCGGCAGAAATCGTCAAAGGTTTGGCCTCAGATAAAGTTCATCAAGTTTTAGGGGAAGCCCGATCACTTGAAATGATCCATCGCAATCATATGGCTATTTATTAGTAAAAACATGCACTTACTTGCAGTGTATAAAACACTATGAAAGTGATTGAAAATCAATATTTTTATATCATTTTGTACTGTTAGGCAATAACAAGTAATTTCATTGAAACACCGTACACATGGAGGTTAAACTGGAGGCTAAATCAGTCTAACCTCTTTTTTTATGTGGTTCTAACCTCCATAGGTGTGCAATGCTTACTAAACAACAGATTGAAGCCATAAAACCAAAAGAAAAGCTGTTTAAAATCAGTGATGGCGACATGCTTTATATATTCACCTCTCCAACTGGAAAGAAAGTCTGGAAGGTGCTTTATACGCTTGATGGGAAAAAAGGGACTATCACAATAGGCGAGTATCCGCTTATCTCTATTAAAGAAGCACGATTGAAACGTGATGAAATAAAAATCATGCTGGCCAGTGGCATAAGTCCAGGTCAGAAAAAGAAAGAAGAAAAGCAAAAGCAGCTTGAAGGCATGAGCTTTAGAGAGTTGATTGAATCTTATAGGGATGTTGTAGCTCCCACTCATAAAGGATATATACAGGAAGTTGCTTCTCTCAACTTATTTATCAGGTTATTTCCTAAACTTATGCAGAAGCCAGTTAGCCAGGTGGATCAGCTCAATATGATTGAGTTGAGAAATGAACGCCTGAAGATGGTCAAGGCTGCAACAGTTAAGAGAGATTTAGGCTTGCTGGGTAGTGTGTTCAAATATGCACGACAGGAGCTTCGTATCATCACAGGTTCGCCATTGACTGATATTTCAAAACCAAGCGAATCAGATCATAGGGACAGGCGCATCTCTCAGAATGAAATAGATCAGATTCTAAAAGCATTCAGTTATCACCCAACATTCCAACCAGTGAATAAAAAACAACAGACCGCCTGGGCATTCTTATTTGCTATCGAAACGGCAATGAGAGCCAGCGAAATCGTTGGTATGAAATGGATGAATATCACTGATGATTATGTGCTTTTGCCTGATACAAAAAACGGTAGTTCGCGGAAGGTTCCGCTCTCCATGAAAGCAAAAGAATTGTTGGAGTTGATGAAGGGAATCCATGAAGAAACAGTTTGTACTCTCACAAGTGCAAATACTTTATCGAGCTACTTTTGGCAGGTCGTTACTGAAAAACTAAAAATTGAAGATTTAAATTTCCACGATACCAGGCATGAGGCCACCACAAGGCTATCCCAAAAGCTACCAGTTCAAGACTTGGCAAAAGTCACAGGACATAAAGATTTAAAAACGCTGATGAAGTATTACAACCCAACTGCTACAGAGCTGGCGAATAAAATTAATGGGGTGGGGTGATGGCTAAAAAAAGAGAAAAACAATGTGATGGCGGTGTTTTGAATACCTCTATATCTGAGCAGAGCTTATATTTATTTGATGGCTTGAATATTGATAAGCAATCTTTTTTGGATGATGTTGGCATAATTCTAGGTAGATCAAAACTAGATATTCAGGTCAGAGAAACAAGGAATTCAGCGCAGGAGGATGTTATCCACCTTGAGAAAATGGAGAGATTAATTAAAAATTTAGTTGATGAAATTAACCTAACATCATTAAATCAAAATGCTTATATGCTTGAAGCCTGGTACAAGATGGGGCTAAGTAGCTTACTTGATGAAGAATTAAAATCCTCATTAATTAAATATCAATGCTCAATTATTTACTCAAAAGAAGAAATCAAAAAATATTCTAATTTAAAGGGAAGAAATACAAATCATATTGAGGCTAATCTTATCTGCACAATAAATTTTCTTTTTGAAAAGTGTAAAACTGGCAAGGTTAAGGCTGAAGATAAATATAGTTTTATTAGTGATTTTTTACGGTTAAATCAAATACCAACAGTACCAAAAGATATTGATAAGATTAGAAAAATTATAAGTAAAAATAAAAACAGGTAGTTATTCAACTTAAAGAGGCTGATTTTCTGCCCTGATGCACAAATCTTAGAAAAACGACACTGCACCTATGCAATAACGCATAACGTAATAGAAAGGTGCAGTATGCAAACACGCGAACAATTCTATCGAGCTAAACAAATCGCTTCAGCTCCAGCTACTCCCGAAAAAATCCACGTTTATAAGACTGGCGAAAATGCTGGAAAAACCCGAAAACTAAATGCCAAGCCAGCACGACAAGGCATTTTGCCAATCTCAGAAAAAACTCTATGGACTTGGACGCGTGAAGGTAAATTTCCGCAGCCGATCCGCATGGGTGGCAATGTCACTGTCTGGAGAGCTTCAGACGTTCAGAAATGGATTGAGGAGCAATCAGCATGAACAGCACTCAATTAAAACAAGTCCTGGCACACCTCAAGCAAGGCAAAACTATCTCCCAGGCTGAAGCTATCGACCTTTTTAACTGCTACCGCCTGAGCGCAATTATTCAGCGTTTACGGTGTGCAGGTTACGACATTGTGACCCACTACGAGCGCAATAATTCAGGCATTGGCCGACATGCACGGTATGAGCTTATTAAAGAGGTGGCGGCATGAAAGATATTGTATTGGCTTCATATCGCACTAACACCGAGGCAGATATTGAGGCGGATTTAATCGTAAACAATGATGCTTGTAGTTTTATCGAACTAATCACTGTAGGTGGTGGAGTTCAGGCCATTGATGAAGGTATCGAGCAGCTCATGCAAAACCATCAAGCTACTGGCGTTGTGGCGTTACATGGTGAAAGCCTGAAACAGCTCATTGATGCTTTTTTAAGTGAGGTCGGCCATGAAAACCAATCATAAGCACTATCTGAAATCACTTGTTGAATACATGAAGCCACTGGCAGCAGAAAGCCACTATTTTAAAAACTTCAAATTATCCCAGCAGCACCAGGGCATTAAAGGCGGGAAAAAATGAAACTATTTGAAAAATTCACATTGCAAAGACCTGATCATATTGGTTATAGTTCTCTTGCTTTGAGCAAAATCTCAAAGTTAGCTTTGGTCGGCTATATTTCAAAAGGCGCATATAGTCCGCTTCGGGCTTTTTTTATGCGTAATATCTCTATGCGTTCGCATGTTATGGCGGAGCTGGAGGGGGACACTTTCGAGTGTGCTGGTAACCTTTTGAGCCAGTCGACCAACCCCTTTCAGCTTTGCCACCATAATTACTTGGTCGTAATTGGCAGAGCTCCAAAATCAAAAGGAGCGCATTCTCATGCCTAATCAAATCAATAAAACAGCTCAAAACTTTTTAGAAAATTCTCAAGTGATTATTGAATCACTGGAAGGTACATTACTTCGCCTATATGTGAGCTATGACCAGCACGATATATCCGATGCCAAAGCAAAGGCGATGCTTGAAGTATGCGAAACGCTGGCAAATGCTGCTTTAGAAGATATTGAAAGCGCAAGCGCAAAAACAATACTAGACATCTCAATGATTGTTAGCCTTGCTACTGGCATTTTATACACGCTTGAAGAACTGGCGCATTTAAACCTAGCAAAAGGCCATACAGCAGCAGCTATAAACGGATTAACTCTAGTTTGTAGCACATTAAATGAATTGCTAGAAACTGCGGTGAATTATGTGATGAAAGGGGGTGCAGTATGAATGCAAAAATCCCTTGTGATAAAACTATAGATATGTTTGGCGGTGCTGCTCCCTTAGCAGTCAGCACCGATCCAGTGACAGGTAATATAACTGAATATCATTCGATTGAAGATTTTACGACAGGCTGTATTGATGAGCGCAATCTCAAAGTTAAGCCTGAGAGTTATATTTACTCTAAATTGCCGGATTATAACTGCGAAGAATGTGAAGCACTCCCCTTGGTTAATCCTAATGAATTGACTGAAGTCATAGGGTATGGAATCAGAGGCACAGCTAAAAAGTACGATATTAGTCAGACACCATGCAAAGAGATTGATTCTAAAAAAATATCATTCTCTATTGGTAGAGCTGGAATATTCGCAAGCAACACAAATAATAAATATATGCCGTATGTTCTAGGTACAGACAATATAGATTTATTTGTGAAACTTGCTAAGGCTGGGGAGGCCGTTGTGCTTCATAAAGATATTGATGCAGCGTATCAGATTATAAACAATGGTATGCCTGAAACAATATTTAAAATGATGGTGGGCTTTAATCTATCTCAACAGAATCAGGATTTATTTGTTCAGGTGAATGATAGTTTTAAAACACTTCCACCAAATCAGATAAAGCAATTTTTCCTTGATAAAAAACAGCAGATCGAAAAATCAATCGAATCTGACCTAATCGCACAGCCTCAAGTTGAGGAGATGCCAGTGGATCGGAGAGCTGAAAAGCTGGATAACTGGCAAGCTCCAATAAACCTGAGAAATGACACTCTCATTCAATCAAAACCTTATCCTATTGATGAGCTACCGGAAGTCGTGAGGAATGCAATTCTTGCAACCGCTGAATATGTGCAAGCTCCAATTGCAATGGCTGCTCAATGTGTTTTAGCCAGTATTTCATTTTTAGCACAAGGTAAGGTTAATGCACCCAAAGAAACCAACAGGGAGGGTATGCCAGCCTCCTTATTCTTTTTAACGGAAGGCGGTAGCGGTGGACGTAAATCATCATGTCAAAAGTTGGTTGAATTGCCTATTAGAGAGCATGAGCGACAGCAGTATGAGGAATACAGAAAAAATTTAGAGGATTGGAATGCGAGATCAAAAACAGTTGAATCCAAAGAGTTCGCGCAGTGGGCTTTAGATAATCCAAGACCAACCGATCCGACCAGTATTTTCTCCGACATTACTATTGAAACCTTGACCAAGTTTTATATTAAAGGAATTGTGAAAAATGCTTCATTGAGTAGCGATGAGGCTGGACAGTTCTTTGATGGTCACACAATGAAGGGCGACACGGCCAAAAGTGCGTTAGGTGCATTTACCAAACTATTTGATGATGGCTATTGTCAGAGAAACCGCGCTTCATCTGATGACAACGGAACGGCCTATGATGTTCGCCTAACCTTCAACCTACTTGGGCAACGTGCTGTACTGGCTGGAGCTTTAAACGATCCGACATTAAGAGGACAGGGCTTTTTGCCTCGATTCATTTTAACTGCTCCAGAGAGTATTGCTGGGCAGCGGACGCATACAGTTGAATTTAGACAAAAGCTAAAAAATTCACACAATGACCCTCGATTAACTAAATTTTGGAATCGTTGTAGAGATATTTTAAAAGATGAGCTACCGGTTCTTTTGAATGAATCGGGAGAAGTTCCGTACTTTCCAGTTATGCAGCTATCCAGTGAAGCCGAGTTGCTGGAGCTTGAATTTTACAATGAGTGTGAGATTTTGCAGGGTAGCGGAAAACAGTTTGAATTTATGCAGCCTTTTGCCAGTCGTGCAAATGAGCTTGCCAGACGTTTAGGTGCTGTCCTGGCTTACTTTGAAAACAAGTCTGAAATTGATTCTGAAATCATGCAGGCAGCTTGTGCCGTTATTAGACATTCTTTGTCTGAGTGGTTCCGATATTCAGATATTGAAGTGGCTGATGAAAGTGATTCTGAGAAGCTGATCAAGTACCTTTTAACCAAATGCAAAAAGGACAAAACCAACCGATTGCAAAGAACGGTAGCAATGAAAGGCGCACCACTTCAAATAAGAAAAGCGAAGGAATTTGATCCTTGTTTGAATGAGCTGATTGAGTTTAATTATGTGCGACTGGTGACAATTAACCGCTCCAATTACATTGAATTAAATCCGGCATTGCTGAAATAGTTGCGATTTTGCGATTTATGGCTGAAACCCTTATGGCATAAGGTTATCCATGTCGCAAAGGGTGTGCGATTCCAATGCGGAGTATGCGAAATGATCCGATATACTCCGCACATGTCGCATACGAATCGCAAGAGCAATGCGAAGCGGAAAGATAGACAGGGCAAGGCTTGCAAGGAAAAATCGCAAAATCGCATAATTTGCAGAGAGTTCACAAAACAATGACACAAAAAAAGGTCCCTAATGCGAGTCGGGGACCTTTTTCGTTACAGCAAATCAATTTCAACAGCTCAATAACATTTTAAGAGATAGATATTTAGAGGACATCATTCCTCCAAAAAATGCTTTGATGATTTACTATACATAACTTATTTATATGATTCAAACTAAAATATATTAATAATAAAAAATAATGTATTAATTTAATTTAAATAACTTAAAGTTTGACATTGTGCTAAATGATGGCTAGTGTTGGTAACAAGTTACTAACAAAAGAATTTAGGGGGCTTGAGTGAATCAGGCGAATAAAAGCAGTTTAAGAGTTCGGAAGAAACGCCAGCTTGATGCTGCAAAGGTGAAGTTTTTTGATGAGCATGGCGGAGCGATTCTGTTAGCACTTCAAACAGCCAACCATGCAAAAGAAAGCGAGATTAAGCAATTAAAGTCAGAAGCCGTTGAGCGCGAACGGATCATGAAGGAGCAGGCTGAATTGAATGCCCTCATGGATGCTGCTTTATATGTAAATGCTCGTTTACGTGAAATTAAACAAATGTTTGAAGGTGAAAAGAAATGACAGATTTATCTCAAATCGAAATTTTAGCCAAAGAGTTTAAAAACCAGGTTGATGCTATTAAGGGCGATACGGCAGAACTAAAGGCCGTTGTTCTGGAATTAGAGCAAAAGGGCGCACGTCGTCAAGGTGGTAGTTTGTTTGAAGAAAAGTCAGGAAGTAAGGCACTTAAAAAGATTATTGAATCTGACCAGGTGAAGTCCTACCGTGACAAACAGGCAAGCGCGGTTACAGTCACAAGTAATTTTGAGATTAAAGCACTCACTACTGAAGGCTTGGGAATTGTTGGTTCCACTGGATATGACACCCAAGCGCAGCGCGACCCAGAGGCGATCCGCTTTATTCAGAAGCCGACTACGCTTATTGATGCCTTGCGAGTGATTCCAGTATCGAGTGCCTCGTATGAATATGTAAAATTAAAATCCACATATGAAAATGCAGCAGACTATCAGACGCTAGAAGGTGATACCAAAGCCGAGCAATCAATTCCAACTGAGGCGAAATCGGTAACGCATCGTACAATTGCAGTGACCACAATTGTTTCTAATCAAGTTATTTCGGACAATAACAGTTTACAGGCTACAATTATCTCCCTCTTGGGTGGTGGTGTGCTGCAAAAGTTAGAGCGTGAAATTGTACAAGGTGATGGCACTGGCTCAAGTATTGAAGGCTTTGCAAAACACGCGAAAGCACATGAAGCTGAAGCAGGGACCTTGCTGGTTGATGCAATCGGTGAAGCGCGAGCAGAAGCCAAAGAAGCAGGATTGCAGCCAAGTGTTGTAGTTGTGAATCCAGTAACACTGCAACAGATGGTAGGCGTGAAGCAAGATGGTGGCGGTTATGTTCTATCAAGCAACGGCCTCCCTGGCTTGTCGGATATGTGGACGCTACGAATTATCGAAAGTGCAGCTTGTCCGCGCGATGAGGCTTATGTGCTGGACATGGAGCAAATCGCAGTCCTAGACCGTGAACAGCTTACAATCAAGATTGATGATATGACCCTAATGGATCAGAACATGACCCGAATCCGTGTGGAGCTACGAGCATCGTTTGCAAACTTCATTGATGGTGCAATCGTGAAGGTGACAGTAGCAGCTCCAGTGGGTCCGTAAATCAAACTGTAATATAGAAAAAGGGGCGTTATAGCCTCTTTTTTTTATTTAGGATAGAACAATGGCAAAACTACCAACATTAAAACCAAGATTACAGACATTAAAGACAAGCCAGCCCATAAGCAATGTGACTGCCAATAAGCGAAATCGTGGCAGATCATGGCGCAAGTTACGATTAGAAGTTTTATTAAGAGATAAATATACATGCCAGCACTGCGGACTGGTCAGCATAAGTTTAGAAGTGGACCATACGATCCCGTTGTTTTTAGGTGGAACGGATGCAATGAGTAATTTAAAAAGTTTATGTGTGGATTGCCACAAGGTTAAAACCAGTCAGGAGAATACAGTGGGTGGGGGCTTTTGATTGTTAAAATGAAGCCTATTTTACGGATACCGCGCCCTCCACATTCGCAAAAAAAACTGCCTTTTTAGGAATGTTTACCGATGGAGCTAACCAAGAAAAAACAGAAATTTATTGAAGGTATCAGGCAAGGCATGAATCAAAAGGAGGCTGCTATTTATGCCGGATGTCCTGAAAAATCAGCAAAGCAGCAAGGTTATAGGCTGATGCAAGATATACAGGTGAAGTTTTACCTGGAGAGAGATATACAACCTAAAAATATTAACATTCCAGAGATTATTAACAATTCAACCGATCCGCTTGAGTTGCTCAGTCAATTTATGAATGATGAGCTGGTGGATATGCACACCAGATTAGAGATAGCTATATTTTTACTGCCTTATTTCCACTCAAAACACGCCTGAATTGACTATTTATTAAACTTGATGTATTCGCGTACGCGCGCGCACAAGGGTGCTAATTTTTGGTTTTAGGGCTTAAAATCCCAATAGAATTAAGATGAGTTTAGCAGGCCGGTTCCTTATCTTTGATGTGCTGAAGAACAACAACCCCCCCCGATGGTCAAGATGACCATACCTGAGCCACCACATAGGGGAGTAGCTTATTTAAAAACCTGAAATCCTCAACTTCGGCAATGCACACGCGACTGGATGCACGTATCTGCAATCGAAAGTATTTCGTGATTTTTTAGAGTGTGGGAGGTTAGGCTGGAGGTTAAAATTTAATACCTAAAATAAAATATAATAAAAACATAATGTTAAGCATTGAATAAATCGCAATCATATGGCGATTTACTAAATTGAAAATCAAAATCCTGCTTCCGAGCGGGATTTTTTATGGCATGCCATTTGAATATAACGATAAAAATAGTAATAAGACGAGAAGAATATGAGCGAAATTCAATATTTAAACATTCAAGATCTAAAAGATGAGCAGGCTCAACTGTGTGAATTATTGGCACAATGTGTGCAAGATGGTGCATCACTGGGTTTTTTTAGCTAAAGAATCTAAGTCGCACTATGATGAATATTGGTCTGCTGTGACAAAGGATATTCAAAAGCATAAAACCTTTTTGTGGACGGCGCTACAAAGCGGTGAAATTGTGGGCACAGTACAATTGGTTCGTGCCACCAAAGCCAATGCACTGCATCGTGCTGAGATTGAAAAACTTATGGTGCATCCAAAGGTACGTCAGCAAGGCATTGCTCACCAACTATTCACACTTGCAGAAGATAAAGCAAAACACTTGAACTTGAAATTACTTGTACTTGATACGCGTACAGGCGATGCCTCTGAAAAGCTATATGAAAAATTTAACTTTATAAAAGCTGGGATCATTCCGCAATTTGCATTGAGCCATACAGGTACAATAGATTCAACGACATTATTTTATAAATTATTAGTTTAAGTTGAAACGGATGGATATTTTAGACCAAAACTCCTGCACAGATGCAGGAGTTTTTCATTAAAGGTTCTTTTGATTAACTCGTTTAGAGAGTTCTTCCGCACTTTCAACTCGTTCAGAATAGCGATCTGTGAGGTAGGCAGATTGACCACGTGTGAGTAGGGTAAATTTGTATAATTCCTCCATCACATCGACAATGCGAATGTAATAGGAGGAAGGTTTCATGCGATCATTTTCATCAAACTCTAAAAATGCTTTTGCAACGGAAGATTGATTTGGAATCGTGATCATCCGCATCCAACGCCCAAGGATGCGCATTTGGTTAACAGCATTAAAAGATTGCGAACCACCACTGACTTGCATTAACGCCAGCGTTTTACCTTGAGTAGCACGAATGGCACCTGCCGCTAAAGGAATCCAATCAATTTGTGCTTTCAATATAGAGCTCATCGCACCATGTCGTTCTGGCGAACACCAAACCATGCCTTCTGACCATGTAAGCAATTCATGTAATTCCTGAACTTTGGGATGTGATGTTTCAGCATCTTCAGGCAGAGGAAGACCTTTAGGATGAAAGATTTTGACTTCTGCACCAAAATGTTCAAGGATTCGACCCGCCTCCAATACCGTTAGGCGGCTAAATGAGCGTTCACGGTTAGAGCCATATAGCAGCAGAATGCGTGGCGGATGTTCAAGTGCTTTAGCTTGAACTTGTTCAAAACGCGGTGTTTCAAGTAGATCTATAGCCAAATCCTAAAAACTATAGAACAATAGAGATATGGGATATTCAAAAGATTTTAAAGATAAAGTCATAGAAATTATGATTCGAGATGAAATGTCTGTGCGAAAAGCAGCACAGCATTTTAACATCTGTATACAGACGATTCAGAACTGGAAAAAGTCCACTACAAACAAACCTATTCCTGGCCGTCCAGCTAAAATTAGCAGAGAGCAAATAT
>NZ_VPDB01000141.1:0-2603 GCF_013417925.1 Acinetobacter sp. YH12218 | reverse complement strand
TTATAATCATCGAAGAATTCAAAAGGGTTTGGGTTTTAAGACACCAAATCAAATGGCCGAAGACTTTTATAAGTTGGCTGCCTAGAATCTCCCAAGGGAAAGTCTCCTGATAATTCAGCGTATATCAAAGCTATTGGTAAGGCGGCAAAAGAAGTTGGAGGGAAAGTTTTAGGAAAAGAAGCTACAGGTGTTTTAGGTAGTCGCCATAATCAAATGAATCAGCCCAAGAATCCAAGTTATCAGCCAGTTCGGAATAATCCTACCAATATCGATGGTCGTAATTATTCCGGGCATGCTCTTGATAGGATGCAGGATAGAGGTATCATGCCATCAGTTGTAAAAGATACGATTAAAAACGGCTCTCAAACAGTAGGTACAAAATCTACCACTAACCATTATAGTCCAGCAAATAATGTCACAGTGGTAACTAATAAACGAGGCGATGTGGTTACAGTATCGCATGGGAAAATTGATGGTAAGGGAAAATAAAATGAATGAACTTTTAGAATTTGTACAGAACTATTCGAGACCCACAGAAACTCATTACCACTATGCTGAATTTACGAAAAATGTTGAAAATATTTACGATGGTTTTAAAGATAATTTCCCTATAGAAATGCAGGAGCAATTAGGTACTTTAATTTTCGATATGGAAGTAATAAATGGGTTAGCTTTATGCGATTGGGATTTAGCTAACAGACCAACTGAATGGAATGATTGGAATACTGATTATAAAGAAGATGCTGATAATTTAAAGAAACAACTTGTGAGTATCTTAACTGGGGTACAAAAAGAATATATAAGAATTTTAGACTAATTTTCTCTCCATTTAACATAATGGCTGTTATACGAAATCAAAATTGTAACTCCAAAATAGAAATGTCCGGTTTCTCCAAAGTAAAAATGTCCGCTTTTAGAATATGCACTTTTGCGATTTCCTTAGCGGACGGTTTGATATGTTGGTGTCTATGTCGGATAAAGAACTTAAACGATTGTCGGTCTTGCAGGAAATCTGCGATCAACGCATAACTCAATCCCAGGCTGCTCAGCTACTTCATATTTCAGAACGTCAGATCAGACGCTTACTGCAGAAATACAAAGCCCAAGGTCCAGTTGCATTAGCCCATGCCAGTCGTGGTCAACCGGGTCATCGTCGTCATGATGACTTGTTAAAATCAAAGTGCCTTTCCATTATTTCTGAACATCTGCTGGGCTTTGGTCCCACCTTGGCGCATGAGAAGCTCAACAGCATGTTTGACCTGAATATCCCTGTAGAAACGCTTCGGCGCTGGATGACGGCCAATGACCTGTGGATTCCGCGATCCAAGCGCCTGAAGCGTCCATATCAGCCACGTTATAACCGGGATTGCTTCGGTGAACTGATCCAAATTGATGGCTCATATCATGACTGGTTTGAAGGTCGAGCTGCAAAATGCTGCTTGTTGGTTTATATCGATGATGCCACTGGAAAGCTGTTGCATCTGCGCTTTTGTGAGGCTGAAACGACCTTTGACTACATGCTTTCAACCCGAGCCTACATTGAACAATACGGCAAACCTCTAGCCTTTTATAGTGACAAGCATTCGGTATTCAGAGTTAATCAGAAATCCAGGCAAGACAGCCAGATTACGCAATTTGGGCGGATTCTGAATAATTTGAACATCGATATTATCTTTGCCAACTCACCCCAAGCCAAAGGTCGTGTGGAACGTGCCAACAGAACCCTTCAGGACCGTCTGATCAAAGAGCTGCGCCTGGAAGACATCGGTTCGATTGCAGAGGCCAATATATGGTTACCCTGCTTTATTGAGCAGTTCAATCAGAAGTTCGCCAAATGTGCGCGAAACTCAAAGAACCTGCATCGGCCATTAACCGAATCTGATCTTGAACTGGATGATATTTTTACCTGGCAGGAACCGCGTAAGGTCACCAAGAATCTGACCCTGACCTATGACAAGTGTATTTATATGCTTGAACCGACAGAGCTGAATCATAAGCTTGTTGGGCAATACATTTCATTTCTGGAGTACCCGGATGGTACTGTGGCAATCATGCATGAAGGACGGAAGATCAACTATAGCGTCTTCAATAAACTGGCTGGACTACAGCAGAATGAAGTGGTTGAGAATAAAAGATTAGGTTCGGTCCTGGCCCATATCCAGCAGCAACATGAGGAATTGGAGAAACAGAATAAACGTTCCCGTCTCAAGAAAAGTATGCCAAGTCGTAAAGCTCAGAAAGCTGTTGTTGAACAAAGAAACTTAAATCCTGTGCTTGACTCTTGTGGTTAAAAACAGGACATTTTAAATGGTTTATCGCATAGACATTTTAATTGGTGAATAACAGCTTTTTAAAATATCCTTGTTTTTCAATAACTTAAAAATTATCACTCACCCCAAAAAACAGCAAAAAACCGACTTGGAAACAAGTCGGTTTCTTTTTAAGCAATTTTGATACTTCTTGCCAATAAAATTGATCAATATTTAATCAATTTGTCATTTTTCTCTGCGTTATCAAGACAGCGCTGGCTTAAATTATCCCCAATTTCTGCGGACAACTCTTGGGATAAAAATCCACCAATTTTGTACGCCTGAGCGCACATG
>NZ_VPDB01000140.1:0-2651 GCF_013417925.1 Acinetobacter sp. YH12218 | reverse complement strand
AATTCAAGTGAATTTGTTTGAAAGAAGAACTTTAAAAGCTTTATTTTCACCCGATAAAATACCCATAAAACAAGAGGAAGCTCAAATGAGCTTCCTCTTGTGAAAAATTGTGGGACAGCAGTGAGCTCGCGCTTCCTTTTTTTTATGTCTTGAATCTTTACAACGCATCATTAACCGAATGATTTTGCAGTGCCCACGCGAAAGTCGACTTGAGTTTTTAGCAAATTTGCCGATACTTGGGGCATTCTTTAAAAACATTGGATTGATACATGTCTGACTTTAGCAATATTACAGTGACTCCAACGGAGGATGGCATGGTTAACCTACTGGTCGATGGTCAACCGATTTCAGCAAAATATGGCATGAAATTCGACCCGAGTATCGTGGACGATTTAAAAGGCTTAGATGTCGGTCAAAATGCAAAATTATTTGAACAATTTATTTTTTCGCATAATGACTTAAACTTTGAGCATACCTATTTCTATGTCACTTGCATTCAAAAGCAAGAAGCAGGCTATCAAGTGATCACTAACTTTGTTTATCGCATCATTGCGCAAGATCAAGCACCGTTTGAGCATGTGATTACCAAACAAGGTGCAGCAATGACACCTGAAGATATTAATGAATTTATTCAAGCTCATATTCAAAAATCATTAACGGATTATACCGACCTGAAATACGCATACTAATTACGTTCCAAGTGACACATTTAGAACTAAAAAGGGCCATTTGATGCCCTTTTTTTAAACCCTTAGATTAGCATTTGAAATTCAACAAGCTTTGATCAATAGACAGCTTCATTACCCAATTTGCCATCGATCGTATTTTTAAATTATTTTTATAATAATATTCGGTTTTTCAAATTAAATATAAAAGCATAGACTGCTTGCCATGACATAGACCGACGGCAAGGAGACCCAAATGGCTGATCAAACACGCAAAATTGAAACCATTCGTTCAATTGAAAACTTACAACTGACTGAAAATTTGATCTCTGCAATGGACGATGCCGAGCAAGCTGAATCTGTGGCTCAAGCAATTTATTCACTCCAATGCCTCAACGAGCAGTGGTACTAAAACCCGAAGTTACTCAACATTTTCAGTCTTTCATCTCTCCCCTCATTTGCCTGCCAAGACTTGATGGGCTGTTTTGATCGTGCTTACAATAGACCTCAAATTTAATCA
The DNA here is from genome assembly GCF_013417925.1 of Acinetobacter sp. YH12218. NCBI lineage: Bacteria > Pseudomonadati > Pseudomonadota > Gammaproteobacteria > Moraxellales > Moraxellaceae > Acinetobacter > Acinetobacter sp. YH12218. Next base: position 1,466 of record NZ_VPDB01000140.1, on the reverse strand, counting down.
AAGCTGAATTGCAAGGATAAAAAGCGCGCATTATCGGACCATCTCTTTCAAGATGGAAAGATTGTTCTCAGCGCGAAATTTATCGCATAATATCCGCAATCTCTTCGTTTTATTTAAAGAAATATTCATCTTTCTTCACAGTTTCTCTGCATTTAATGCGTACAGTAGTGATATTGAAGATAAATTACTCATGAGGGTTGAACATGAAAAAGATTTTGCCAATTTTGGCTATTTCTTTCAGTGCTTTAATAGCAAGCAGCATCACGTCTGCAGCGCCTCACTTCAAGAACGATGAACGTGGCTTTGATGGCCCACGCGGCAATGCATATGGTCAAATGAAAAAAGATCGTGATTTCCGTGGTTATCAGGACGATGACGATCTTGAAGATCGACGCCGTATGCGTGAACAACGTGGAGTCAAACGTTTGCAACAACATAAATGGCAAACGGGCTATGTGATGCCACAGCATTATCGTGGTAATGGTTATAAAGTCGATTATAAAGACCATAACTTACCTAAACCATCGCGTAATCAGCAATGGTATAAAATCAATAATGACTACATATTGGTCAACTCAGATAGTAACAGTATTCTGAAAATTTTAGGTATGTAAGCCGTTTTGAATTTAATTTCGCCATATTTTTAAAGCCCAGATCAACTCTGGGCTTTTTTTATGAGGTTTTTTTAATGTTTAACCGCAAAAGCTGATGCTGCTTAGCGTTCAGATCATTTACACACCTTCAAATTTCCTCCATACATTTCACAATTCAACTATATTGCCCCCACGCTTTCTCTGAACTTTCTCGCTAATTTTGAATCATCGAAAAACAGATTAGAAATGTATAGAGGTGTCCCATGAACAAAATCGTATCGAGTTTAGTTCTTTCCGTATCGGCTTTGATGGCAACAACAGCAGCCATTGCTGCGCCAGACCATCGTCAAGATGACCGCCGTTACCATCCGTCATACCAACATCAAGACAACCGTTGGGACAAAGATCACCGTCCGAGCAATTGGAATAACAACAACCGTTATGACAATAATCGCTACGACCGTAATGACTTTCGTCGTGTAAATCCAAGCCGCGATTGGCGTGTTGGTCAAAGCTTTCCTCGTTATTTCGATTCAAGCCGCTACAAAGTGAGTGATCGTGAAGCGCGCCGCTTACCGAACACCGGTCGTTATCAACAATGGTACAAAATCAATGGTGACTACGTGTTAGTCAATGATCGTACCGATCGCATCATTCGCATTAAGAATGGCTAATCATTCGACGATCTCTTAAGTCCCTTTCCCAACACCTGAACACTGTTCAGGTGTTTTTTTATCAAATAGAGGGTAAAACTCTGTCCTTCAGGTCAGAGATATAAGCGACACGACATGAAGTGTCGTTTGATTTAACTAAGGACTATTTTCCTTGAGTTTTGATTGTTAATATAAGTACATGAAAACCCTTAAATTACGT
>NZ_VPDB01000139.1:0-2752 GCF_013417925.1 Acinetobacter sp. YH12218 | reverse complement strand
GTACACAGTGCACTGGGTTATGTATCGCCTTTTGAGTTTGAAGCAATGTACTATGATAAGATTAACCCGTTAGGTCAGGTGGCCTAACTTAAATAAAAAAGTCTCCGACAAACCCGGTACGGTTCAGTTGATAATTTTATTCATCATATTGAAGTTTTGAGACCCAAAGTAATTTTATTTATGGGTAGTAAGCTTATTAATTTTCTGAGAAATATAGATGTTTGGGATAGGTTTACTGCTATTGTTGGTCCAGAAATAGAACCCTTAAAAAGGGTACAAAAAACAGATTTTGATGGTACTCGATTTAAAGTTTACTTTGATAATTTTGAACAATGCCAAGTTGTGTGCTTACCACATCCATCTAGTAGTAGAGGTCTATCTGATGAATATATCAAATTATTTGAACCAGAATTAGGAACAATCATTACTGAATATAAGAAACAAAAGGGTATTCTATAAAACTAATTATGAAAAAAGTCCATCTCATCCACGCAGATATAACAGCTTTTGCTGTACATGCCATCGTTAACTCAGCAAATAAATCTTTGCTTGGTGGTGGGGGACTTGATTATGTGATTCATAAAAAAGCTGGACCGTTGATGAAAGAAGAATGTATTCGTCTAAATCAAGAAAAAGGTGGATGCCCTACAGGTCAAGCAGAAGTAACAACAGCAGGTAATCTGCCTGCTAAATACCTTATTCATGCGGTTGGACCACGATGGTTAGATGGCGAACACAATGAGCCACAATTGCTTTGTGATGCTTATAGTAATGCACTATTCAAAGCTAATGAAATTCATGCACTCACTGTTTCTTTTCCATGTATTAGTACAGGTGTTTATGGTTTTCCACCTCAAAAGGCTGCTGAAATTGCGATTGGCACTATACTCTCTATGTTGCCTCAATATGATCATGTTGCAGAAGTATTTTTTATCTGCCGAGAGGATGAAAATTATTTAATTTATAAGAATCTTTTATCGAATATCGATGATCCAAATATTCAGATTCTGATTTCTTAGTTTAAATTATCGAAAGCTCGTATAAGAATTCAGCCACAATTTTGGCTAATAATTCATGTTCTTCTTGTGATTCAACAATATCGACCATCAAATCATCTAAACCTGTTTGTTCCTGAATGGTAACACCTTGAATTTCGAGATAAGTCAGCATTACAGCTAAACCAGTTCTTTTATTACCATCAACAAAAGCATGACCTTTTGAGATAGCTATACCAAACCATGCTGCGATCTCAAAAATGTCGCTTACATTACTGTAATACATCTGCTGATCTATACGGCTTAATACGCTTTCTAGCTTTTCAATATGACAGCCTATTCGCCCTACGCCAGTTTGTAATAGGATCTCATCATGCACAGCAATGACGAATGTTGAGCTAATCAAACTCATTTATAAGCAAGCTCTTGGATTTCAGCTTTATGCTGATTAATGACTCGTTTTGCACTATGCATCACAACACGTTTAGTCGCTTCGTCATTGCTAAATTGGATTGGTAATACTTGACCCGAAACCTTTTCACGATTTGAAATTTGATCAAGGCTATAGTCTTTTAAACGCTTTCTCATCTTCATCCCCCTATTAAAAGAGAATTTCATTTTAGCCTAAATTAAACAATTAAGTACGATAGTGAGGATCTTTTCTTGGAATAGCATTTTCTGAATCTATATCAAAGAAATCATAAATTTTAGTGGCTGTTACTGTGTTAAATAATTTTTTGTCCATATACACGATTGCTTTTCCTTTATTTGTGTCGAAAATTACCCTACCCCTTGGAATCTGTTCATATTCATAATGACGTAGTTCTGGGTATACACTTTGCATATTTTTCCAATAATCGACATGTGTATATGGACTATCAATTAAGCCTATTGAATCTGCATCATTTAAATTGAATGGATGAGCTATGCCAATAACTTGCTTTTGCAAAAACCAAAAAATTCCTATTTTCATTTTTCATCAACTGATTAATTTCCCTAAAATTAACATAATACACCTTATACGAAACTAAAAATGGGAGCTTTAAGCTCCCATTTTTGCTGAGTTTTTCAATTTTTAGGTAGTAGCCTAGGCTTCAATAAATTACGCACCTAAACGCATTAACTTTTCTTGAATCGCATCACTGACAAAGGCATTTAGAGAATTACTTGATGCTAAAACCGCCTTACGGTGCAATTCAGGGCTAATACGGACATTAAAAGTGCCTTTGAATGGTTGATCAGGAGATTTTCCTAGTTCAGCACATGATTCTAAATAGCCGTCTACAGATTCCTGAAAAGCTTTCTCAAGGGCTTTTAAAGTTTCCGCTTCATAGGTAATAAGATCACGAATAAAAGCAAGTTTTCCAAATAACTCACCTGTTTCAAGATCAGGCTCAATTGTTCCGAGATAACCTTTGTACTTTAAATAGCTCATAAAAATCCCTCCTGCTTGAGTGCCTGTTTTACAGCTTTCAATGCCCCACCTTTGATTTCATTTTCAGGGTGTGGTCTATGCAGTAAAATCATATGTTCAGTTTTTTCATTAAAAAACCGAACACGAGAGCCTGCCATTTCAAATTTTTCATAGCCGAGCTGGCTCAGTAAAACGACTAAATCTTTATATGGAAACGTATTTTTTGAATTTCCAAATTTTTCCAGTAACTTTTCCGTTTTACCCATACTTCAGCCCTACTGCTATTGCAACTAAGTATAGTTACTTTTAAATAATAATTGCAACTATATTTAGTTGCAATTTC
>NZ_VPDB01000138.1:0-2840 GCF_013417925.1 Acinetobacter sp. YH12218 | reverse complement strand
GTTTGATGCAGGCTTGTTTCAATCCAATTTAAATCAATAAGTTCACAAAAATGGTTGAGTGATGGGAGAGAATGTTCAAGAGTGGATTCTAAATGTTCAGATAAAGACATAAAAAAATGAGCGTATTCACATACACTCATTTTTACTACATTTTACTAAAATTTGCTTAACTGACTGGCATTACCCTTTCGGAGGCTTTTCTTTTTAAAGAATCACAACTTAGGCTTTCGCTGTAGATGCCTCTTTAACATCAATTTTATCACTGTCGTTTTCATGCATGATCAATGCAACCGCGATCGCAGTAATCAGTACAGGTAAACCCACCGCCATAAAGTTGAAATGCGCAGGTAAGTTCATACCGAGCAAACCACCAATCAGAATCGGCCCTACAATCGCGCCCATACGACCAATTGCAGAAGACCAACCAATACCCGTCGAACGTACAGCAAGTGGGTAATACTGCGCCACATAGCTGTACAGCAGCATTTGCGAACCAATAGATGCAGCACCTGCCAAGAACACCAAAATGTATAGCAAGAACTGATTTGATTGGAAGCCCATCAAGCTCATCACAATCGCGCCCATCATACCCAAAACCATCAGCACAGGTTTTAAATGGAAACGGTCAGCCAAAATACCGCCGCCAACAATACCCACAACTGCGCCCACGTTCATGACCATCATAAACATTAAGCTGTTATCCATAGAATAACCGGCTGCCATCATCAGTTTTGGTAACCAGCTGCTTAGCGCATACATGGTCAATAGGCACGTAAAGAACGCCACCCAAAACAATAATGTATTTACGGCACGACCACGGCGGAATAAACTCACCACGTTAGCAGCTTCAGGCACGCTTTCTTGAGGCAAAGTGAACACTGTATTTTCAGTCACTTTCACTTCAGGTGCTAAGCGCTTCACGATACTGCGGGCTTTTTCCTGTTTGTTTTCTTTCACCATAAATGCCAAAGATTCTGGTAAAAATCTCCAAATCACAGGTAAAAGGAAAAGTGGAATACCCGCAATAAAGAACATGATTTGCCAACCAAAGTCAGGGGTGAACCATGAACCTAAAAGTGCCGCCATCACACCACCGACTGCATAACCACTAAACATCGTCGTTACTAGTGTACTACGCATCTTCTGCGGCGCGTATTCAGACGTTAAAGCCACAAGGTTAGGCATTACACCGCCAATCCCTAAACCAGCCAAGAAACGCAAAATACCAAATTCTGTTGGATTCGACGCAAAACCACCGGCAAAGGTCAAACCACTAAATAAAACGATACAGATCATAATGACTTTTTTACGGCCAATCTTATCCGCTAAAGAACCAAAGAACATGGCACCAAACATCATGCCTGCGAGCGCAGTACTGGCAAGCATCCCCGCTTGCATTGCACTTAAGCCCCAGTCTTGCATCAATAATGGTAAAACCACGCCATTAATCGCTAAATCGTAGCCATCAAATAAAATAATCAATAAGCACCAAGCCACTACATTGAAGTGGAACGGGGTAAATTTAGCCTTATCGACTACAGAATTTATGTCTATTTTTTCCGTTGTCATCGTTCTCATCTCCCATGAGTACTTGTCCATAACATTCATTGAATTTTTAAGTAAAATTCAACAGCCACGGAATATACGGAACAGTGTTTTCTAGGGATATTAGACGTATGTTTAATAAATCTAGTCGCTTATAAGTACATGTTAATTGTGTTATTTTTCATGCTTTAGTTTAATTATTAAACATTATCAATATATGATTATTTAACTGATTTTTTTAAATAATAATACCCTTATTTTCAGGCCTAATTCTTCTATTCTTTCATTAAACTTCAGAACGACACACCATCATTTATTTCTATCTTTAGTTTAGAAAAATTTTAAATGTCTAAAAAACAAACGCAATTACATCTTTAGAAAAGCTCGCTTTAACGCACTTGATTGTTTTAAAAACATTTATAGCACTGAGATTAAGCGATCACCAGCTTACAGCGAAATCCACGAGACGCATAATATGACTGCGCGCCATTATGGTAGCTAAATACATGATCATAACGTCGATCACAAAACAGTGCCCCGCCCTTTTGCCGAATATCCGCTGGCGTCACAATCCAGCTCGAAGTCTTTAAATCGAAATGAAAAACTTGCTGTATCGCTCGATAGTCTTCTTCTGTCAGTAGCTCAGCACCGATGTCTCGCACCATATCTATAACGTTATTTTGGGGAGGATGATCCTTCCGATTCTCCAAGGCATCACGGTCATAACACAAGCTTCGTCTAAGCTTTGGTGACTCTAAGCTGCAATCATAAAATATCAGGTCTTGAGATTGCTGATTCAGCGTCACAATATCTGGCTCACCGCCTGTTTTTTCCATTTCGATTAAAATTTTTAGTTTTGAGGGCTGTGCTATCAATTGTTTTTTTACATCATCCCAAAGTAATTCTGGATGCCGCTGCATATTTGCCTCAAAGCGTTGCTGCAATATCTCTAAAATAGAGACTTCATCGAGATCTTGGAGCATTTGCACATCCTATTGTTTTTATACCTTGGCGACTAAACTTCACTATAAAGAATATAGGCTTGCCTTGATGTAAATTTTTAGCGCTGTTTAGCCTCATTCTTTTTTAATATCTCTCGTTTTCCTATTTTTGTGCTTTAGCTTTTTCTACTTTTATAACGTTCTTTTCCTTTTTTCTTTTTTCTCCCCGCATAAAAAAACACCCCCTGAGATATCAGGGGGTGTTTCGAATAATGAGCTGGCGATGACTTACTCTCACATGGGTAACCCCACACTACCATCAGCGCTAAGAGGTTTCACTTCTGAGTTCGGGAA
>NZ_VPDB01000137.1:0-1596 GCF_013417925.1 Acinetobacter sp. YH12218 | reverse complement strand
AACCCACCCGCTATAAGGCGGGTATCATAAACTGAATACATAGGTTTATGAGGCGAACGAGGGGAAGTGAAACATCTCAGTACCCTTAGGAAAAGAAATCAATTGAGATTCCCTCAGTAGCGGCGAGCGAACGGGGAAAAGCCCATTAAGTTATCTAAGCTTTAGTGGAACGCTCTGGGAAGTGCGACCATAGTAGGTGATAGTCCTGTACGCGAAAGGGCTTAGATAATGATGTCGAGTAGGGCGAGGCACGTGAAACCTTGTCTGAATATGGGGGGACCATCCTCCAAGGCTAAATACTCCTGACTGACCGATAGTGAACCAGTACCGTGAGGGAAAGGCGAAAAGAACCCCTGTGAGGGGAGTGAAATAGATCCTGAAACCGCATGCATACAAGCAGTGGGAGCCAACTTGTTTGGTGACTGCGTACCTTTTGTATAATGGGTCAGCGACTTACATTCAGTAGCAAGGTTAACCGATTAGGGGAGCCGTAGAGAAATCGAGTCTTAATAGGGCGTTTAGTTGCTGGGTGTAGACCCGAAACCGGGTGATCTATCCATGAGCAGGTTGAAGGTTGGGTAACACTAACTGGAGGACCGAACCCACTGTCGTTGAAAAGCCAGGGGATGACTTGTGGATAGGGGTGAAAGGCTAATCAAACTCGGTGATAGCTGGTTCTCCCCGAAAGCTATTTAGGTAGCGCCTCGGACGAATACCATTGGGGGTAGAGCACTGTTTCGGCTAGGGGGTCATCCCGACTTACCAAACCGATGCAAACTCCGAATACCAATGAGTACTATCCGGGAGACAGACTGCGGGTGCTAACGTCCGTAGTCAAGAGGAAAACAATCCAGACCGCCAGCTAAGGCCCCAAAATTATAGTTAAGTGGGAAACGATGTGGGAAGGCATAGACAGCTAGGAGGTTGGCTTAGAAGCAGCCACCCTTTAAAGAAAGCGTAATAGCTCACTAGTCGAGTCGGCCTGCGCGGAAGATGTAACGGGGCTAAAACTATATGCCGAAGCTGCGGATTTGCAATTTATTGCAAGTGGTAGGGGAGCGTTCTGTAAGCCGATGAAGGTGGATTGAGAAGTCTGCTGGAGGTATCAGAAGTGCGAATGCTGACGTGAGTAACGACAAAACGGGTGAAAAACCCGTTCGCTGAAAGACCAAGGGTTCCAGTCCAACGTTAATCGGGGCTGGGTGAGTCGACCCCTAAGGCGAGGCCGAGAGGCGTAGTCGATGGGAAATTGGTTAATATTCCAATACTTCAGTGTAATGCGATGAGAGGACGGAGAAGGTTAAGTCAGCCTGGCGTTGGTTGTCCAGGTGAAAGGAAGTAGGCATGTATCTTAGGCAAATCCGGGGTACTCTATGCTGAGATCTGACAGCAAGCTGTACTTGTACAGTGAAGTGGCTGATACCATACTTCCAGGAAAAGTCTCTAAGCTTCAGTTACACTGGAATCGTACCCGAAACCGACACAGGTGGTCAGGTCGAGTAGACCAAAGCGCTTGAGAGAACTCTGCTGAAGGAACTAGGCAAAATGGTACCGTAACTTCGGGAGAAGGTACGCTGCTTTTGGTGATGGAACTTG
>NZ_VPDB01000136.1:0-3229 GCF_013417925.1 Acinetobacter sp. YH12218 | reverse complement strand
TCATGAGAAAGCCCATATAAATGGGTAGAGTACAAGTTGCTGTAGAAGCATTTTTAATTCGTCTGATCACAGATACTTTATAAAGTATTTTAATACTTTTTTGAATCCGTCAATGCGTAAGTCCTATTATTATATATAAAAATAAAATATCAAGATTTAGACGAACACTTCAAGACCATGCTTGAGCTCAATGCAGAAGCTGCAAGATTGACTTTTTTTAGCGCATATAAGGTGATGCGTTCAAATCATCATTGAACACCTGATTAATTTCTTGCTGTCGCTTTAACTCTGCATTTTTATAAACACTAAACCCTAAGAACACAATGCTGAGTATAAAAATTGGTATCAGTATTTTTTTCATAACAAAATTTTATTCATGTTTAAATATTTGGCTATAATAACAAAAAACTTAAACAAAAAAGTGACGTGTTTCACAATTTTATATCTTATTAAGTCATTTAATAAGCTATTTGTTCGATCAATGTTAACTTTGTAATATATTTTAGACTGATAGACAAGATAATAACTGAATGTTTTTTCGAAGCCTTTTCCGCAAAAAACCTCAAATCATAGATCATTTCACCTGCGAAATTTAAAGCACGATCAATTTCACAGACCCACCATTACATCTCGAATGAAGAAGATAAAAAAAGCCGCTGAGTTCTAAGCAGCGGCTATTCATATTCTTTTCGGTCTAAGTTTTTCAATTTCGAAATTAAGCGGCTTGTTGTTCGTCTCGCTTAAAGACCAATTCGCCCTTTAAGCTACTCTCTGCATCGAAATAATAACCATCGGTATTGAAGGACTTAATGTCTTCAATACGTTCAATTTTATTTTCCAACAAATAACGCGCCATTAAGCCACGTGCCTTTTTGGCATAGAAACTGATGACTTTATATTTGCCGTTCTTTTGGTCCAGAAAAACAGGCTTGATGATTTCGGCTTTGATTTTTGCTTCTTTTACCGACTTATAGTATTCATCTGAAGCGATGTTGACCAAAATTTCAGAACCCGCTTTTGCCAAATCATCATTAATCAGATTGGTGATGATATTGTCCCAAAACTCGTACAGGTTATGTCCACGTGGGTTTTGTAACTTGGTTCCCATTTCTAAACGATATGGCATCATTAGATCAAGCGGACGCAATAAACCATAGAGACCCGAGAGCATACGCAAATGGGTTTGTGCATATTGAAGGTCGGTATTTGCAAGTTTGTATGCATCTAAACCCGTATAAACATCACCTTTAAAGGCAAAGATTGCTTGGCGTGCATTCGCAAAATCAAAATCAGGCTGCCAATCTCGGAAGCGTTCAACATTTAATGTCGCAATTTTCTCACTGACACTCATCAAGCTTGAAATTTCACTCGCCGACAATTTACGTGCGACTGAGATCAATTCTTCAGAATGATCTAATAGTCGTGGTTGAGTAAATTTTTCAGTCGGTAAAGCGGTTTCGTAATCTAAAGTTTTTGCTGGAGAAATTAAAGCGAGCATAAACATCCTGATTAATTTTTAATTAAACAAACTATAACAGTAGAGTAATTTCAAAGCCAATCTGTGTTTTAGATAATATTAATCTGTAAACTATAGTCTCTCCCGCTTTCACATTTTAGTAATTATGTCAGAACAAATGTTCATTCAAGGGCCGATGGGTCAACTTGAAATTTTTGTTGATTATCCACAGGGTGAAGTGAAAGGATTCGCGGTAGTTACACACCCTCACCCATTGCAAGGTGGCACACCACAGCACAAAGTCCCTGTGCTTTTAGCACAAATGTTCTTAGAGCGTGGCTATGTTGTCTATCGCCCAAGTTTCCGTGGTTCTGGCCAAAGTGCAGGAATACATGACGAAGGCAATGGTGAAACCAAAGACACTATGCAAGTCATTGAATTTGCTCGTAACCAACATCCGAACCTGCCATTTTATGCAGGCGGTTTTAGTTTTGGTGCAAATGTCATGACTAAATGCTATGCCCTATTGCCAGTAGAATTGCAGCCTGTACAAACTATTTTATGTGGCCTACCAACCACAACAGTTGCAGGTGTGCGTCACTATGTGACTCCGCATATTAAGGGTGATATTTTATTTATTCATGGTGAAGAAGATAATGTCACACTGTTATCTGACTTGATTCAGTGGGCCAAACCACAGCGCCATTTAATCACGGTTTTACCAGGTGCAAACCACTTCTTTACAGGTTATCTAAAACAGCTTCGTATCGCGATTTCACGCTTTTTAGTATAAAAAATACAAAAAAATGAGTCAGCTTAACTGGCTCATTTTTTTTGCCTAGCGAACGCTCTATTCCCCCAATATTTCAGATAAACTGAACTACTCGCTTTTCGATTTATCCATTTTTTTTTGCATTAGCGATCATAATTCGTTCAACATGTAATGACTTAAGCCGATGCTCGTTTAATTTTGATTACGCCTCAATTTTTTATCTAAAAAACCAATAATTTACTTGTTTAAATAATCAACTACAGAAATAATACCCAGAAAAATTAAGATAAAATTTAGAGGGAAAAATGAAATTTATTGTTGCTGTGATTTTAAGTCTAGGCATTGCAGCTTTGGTCTATTATTTTAATTCAACCCCATCCACAACGACAAATTTGCCAGCATCTACGGTTGCTGCGAACGATGGTCCCAAAGCCTATTTGACTGCGTCATACAAGATGAATGTCGATGGTCGTGATTTTAGCTTAAAGATGGTCTATGACTTTCCCAACAGCCAAGTGTGCGAAGCCCAACTCAACAGCACTGACACCATGAATATGATCTCAACCTTTAAGCAACGCTGTTCGAGTGACTCGGTGTGTAAAGAAGCTGAAATTTCATCTTGTTCATCTTTTACCGATCAAAAATATAAAGATATGCTCGATAAAAACTATCATGACACTCATTATATTTATTTAAGCGATAGCAAATTGACTGATCAACGTGGTGTGATCGTGTTTTGGGGACTCAATGAACAAGAGTCAGAAAAAATGTGTGACTATGTGAAAAAGAGCAATCGAACCATTAATCCAATCAATATTGAATGTCTATAACCTTGTTCAATACATTCTGTTAAAAAACAAAAAAGCAGCGCTATGCCACTGCTGTCCCATAGTTTGCTTTAAATAAAAAAACCTGAGTCCTAACAGTTAAAATATGAGTGCAAACAAACACTTTAACGACCAGGATTCAGGTTTTGTCACATCAGAATACCGTATTTCATG
>NZ_VPDB01000135.1:0-3295 GCF_013417925.1 Acinetobacter sp. YH12218 | reverse complement strand
GGAGTAGGTTTGATTTCGCCCTTGTTTGCCTTTTGATGGAGCATACCATTGCGTAGCAGGATCAAACCAAATGGCAATATTTCCGCGACTCATGAGTGCTCGGTTATATGCGGGCCAATTGGTTGTGCAATAGATTTTGTGTGTAGGCTTCTTCATTTGAAAATTATATCGCTGAAAAAGCCTTTACAGATAGGTTTGTGCAACAAAGCCATGCAGAGCAGCCTATGTTCAAGTTTTTTGCATCTAACGCTCACGATGCTCAATCATGGATTGCAAGATTTAACGCGATTATTAATGGATAAAAGAGAACCGATTGAGCTAATCTTTTGGTTATGTTCCTTCACTTTCAAGCGAAAGCCATTTCCATGACTTTCGTTTTTTCAGTTATTTGTACGTATCATAAGAACTAGAAATATATTCTAAAAAAGCTGTGCATTAAATATGAAACACAATCATCAGGTACATCAATAGTTTGAAAATGCCGAGAGCGTTCGTATCTTTACATTTGAAAGAAAACTTAATTTGTGTTTCATTCTCATCTACTTTGAAGTTCTCTGTTTTTAATTTCAAATCCTGCAATGTATTTTTGAGCTGTTCCTTGCTCCGGTGAGAAAGCTCGAGATGAAGATATTTTTTTGGAAACAGTTTATTGATAAAAGACAGAAACTTTTTCAGCTGACGCTTTTCATTCAGTTTAAAAGTGAACTGAGCCGAATTTGGCTGAACTTTCTCAAGATAGATTGAGTAGATAGTGTTGAGCTGTTTCCGATATTGACTATATGTATTTACATAACGTTGTTGGACATAGTGAATGATTTGTTTTTCTTCCTTATTTGTTGGCAGCATAGTTACTAATGCATCTGGTGATTTTCTTAAAAAGTCCGTGGTAAACAGCCGGGAAGATTTCTTCTGATTGACACAGGAGGTTTTTAAATGCATCGCTCTAGCACGTAATTTTTGTGCTATTTGCAAAGGAATCGCTTCAGGTAACATCAGGTCTTCCTCTTTTTCTACTGCAAGAATGTGATGCAATAGTTCAAAAGTCATCTCTGAGTCATGAGCTCCTGGCATCAGTGAATCAGGCGATTTCTGTTGTTCTGGTTGATATTGATGATCATGTTGCCTGTAACGGTCTTTAGTGAGTTGATCAAATAAAAACTGTCTAATTGCGCGTTGTTGAACTGGATATTTAACAGCATCATCATGTTTTAGAATATTGAAATAAGCTTCTTTAGGGAGCGGGTTTTCTATTTCATTCAGTTGGTATGTGCTTGCCAGATGTATGAAATGCAGATAACTGGAGCAGGTGGTTTCTGGAGTGAGATGACCGGCAAAATGAGAAAGAGCATACCAAGTCTGTTGAGTATTTCTGTTTCGCAGTAAAGCATAACGGATGCGTAATTGCTCATGTGGGCTATAGTCAGTAAATGCATCTGCAAGTGTTGAGTTTTTTAAAATCAGGTAAAGATGATTAAATGCAGAATGGCGCAGACTATGATAAGTAAAATTGTGTTCTCCAAAAACTGGTTGAATCAATTGTTTAAATAGGGAATTCACTTCATTTTCATGAGTTTCTTCTAAGGACTGTTTTAAAAATAGCGGTTGTGCAACTGATTTTCCTTGTTCTTTTAGCAGACGTTTTCTATTCTGACTGTATGTTTTAAATGCATGTAATTCGTCGGCTTTAAGTAGATGATGCAGTGGAATTTTGCGGTAAGCTGAGTAGCTTTTTTGATTTTTATTGCGATTGTTGCGAATGGTGAGTATCACTGCATCTTCACTAATAAATAGATCACGTACGAAGATATTCAATGTTTCATTGATCCGTAGTCCGACTCTGAACCCTAGAATAAAAATCAGTTTAAATATATTTTTATCCTGAATCGAAATATCTTGAGTATTTTCGAGCTGCTCTAGCACGTGGTGAAAAATATGGGGCGAGATCAATGCGGTTCTGCAGATTTTTACCTGGATTAAATTATCTAGATCGATAGTAGGTGCTTTAAAAAATAAGGACTGTTTGTGATGAAACTCCTGTAGACGTTTTTGTAAAGTCGCTCTAGTTGTTTCTTTCTTTAATAAAAGTATTTCTCCATACAGATCTTCAAAATCAGCATCTGAAAATGATGAAATATCTTTGTCTTGCGTTGCCTGTAGCCAATGGACTGCAAACTGTGAAAACATGGTATTTAGAGAACTCTGCTTAATTGGCTGAAAATCTGCTCGTATAAGCTTGCGCTCAAATCGTTGCTGTTTTTGGATAATATGATTGAGACGGTCCAGTTGTGGCTCCATTAATTTTGAGCGCAGAATAGTCCATAGCAGTAAACGCTCCAAGGCTGGAGGTTGTTCCTTGGCATATAATTCTATGAGTCGATCGCTATAGTTTTTTGCACGAATAGCTTGACGTATTTCTACTAAAGCATCAGCTATATCCATTGAAATATTGGTTATAGAGGGAGCCTGATGGTTTTCACAAGTATTCTCAATCTTATTGTTATTAGGATGAGCTTGTTCAACCTGAACAAAATAAGCTGCTAATTGTTTTTCGAGAGGACTGGAACTGTAAATTTCATTTTTTAAGATACAAATGGACATTTGATCCAGTCCGCTGTTTTTCAGGAACTGTGTATAGTAAAAACCGTATTTTAACAGGTCTTTACAACGCACCTTTTCCTCGGGGAAGCATTCAATAATACAAGCGTTAATCAGATGCTCTGCATCTTCAATATCCGAAAATAAATCAAATTTTTGATGTTTTAGTCTGTAGATCCAGCATTTCACAATATCGTGTAGCACAAACGTTTTTGTATAACTGACTGAAAAATCAGGGTCATTTATACGCTGATTTCCGAAATGCCGGTTCGGGATCTCAAGTGAAACAATATGATTCAGGTTTAAAAAACTTTGAAATTTTTTTGTTTTTAAAATGGTTTTTAAAAAAAATTGCAGTTCGGCATGGTTATAAATGCCATTAAATAATATTGAGCTGATTAAACAGAAGCTAAGTGATTGGGTGGGACTGAAGTCATTATGTTCTGTCCAGTGAGCAATCAAATTTTTGGCAAATTGAGTCACCCTTTTACCATGTTTTAAAGTCTCAATATTTTGCTGGGGTGGGGGGCTTTCATGACGAACAGGTGTTGCAGGAACAGGGTAGTTTTGATTTGAACCGTACCGGGTTTGTCGGAGAGTCAATATTCTGAGAGACTATCCCGATGACAAAATTAAAATATACCCCTGAAATCAGAGAAAGAGCGGTTCAATTATTGATTGAATCTGAAAAAGATTATCC
>NZ_VPDB01000134.1:0-3340 GCF_013417925.1 Acinetobacter sp. YH12218 | reverse complement strand
GCATGTTCCGCGTCCTTGCAATACTGTGTTTACATACAGTCTATCGCTTAGCGGAAAGTTCTTTTACCCTCAGCCGAAATGCCTGCCGTTGCTAGACATTGCCAGCCAGTGCCCGTCACTCCCACTCTATTGATGTGTGCTTAAAAAACAGGAGGGTTTAACTTGGTAAACTATACATACTCATTAGGAGTTTACCATGAGCAAGAAACAGAAGACTTACACCGCAGAATTTAAAGCTGAAGCCATAAAAGCCATTGAAGAGAACCAAGGTAATGTATCGGAATCCGCTAGACAACTTGGCATTTCAATGCAAACCCTTTCGAACTGGAATAACAAAGCAAAGGCTGGAACTTTAGCAGGCACAAAACAGTATTCGCCCGATCTAAACGCCTTACTCGAAGAAAATAAGAAGCTTAAACAACAGCTCAAAACAGCTGAAATGGAACGTGAATTTTTAAAAAAGGCAGCAGCGTACTTTGCCAAAGAAAGTCAGTGAGGTACGCCTATATGAAATCGCAAAGCCACTTATTTCCGATTATTTTAATGGCTCGATTACTTCGTGTATCCGTTTCTCGCTTTTATGATTGGCTAAAGCGAGGCATGAGTAAAAGATCAATTCAGCGAAATCAGCAGACAATTTTGGTCAAAATAGCCCATGAAGAAACCAAACAAAGCTATGGCTATGTTCGATTAACCAAGCATTTACAAGCGCAAGGTATCAAAATAAGTACGTATGCTGTGCGCCAAATAAAAAAATCAAATCAGTTGTATTGTAAGCGCCATAAGCGTTTCAAAAGAACCACGAACAGTGATCACAACCGTTCTATTTATGACAATTTACTCAAGCAACAGTTTTCAATGACGAAGCCTAATCTTGCGTGGTCGAGTGACATTACCTACATTTGGACGGCTGAGGGCTGGTTGTACTTGGCAGCTGTCAAAGATCTTTACACGAAACAGGTTGTTGGCTATAGCTTAAATGAGCGCATGACAGCCAAGCTTGTTTGTGATGCATTGAATATGGCTATTCGCAATCAGAAACCTGCTAAAGATCTCATTGTACATTCAGATAGAGGCAGCCAATATTGCAGTAATGAATATCGAAACTTACTTGAGAAATTTGATTTTCAGGGTTCAATGAGCAAAAAAGGCGACTGCTTTGATAATGCACCGATAGAGAGTTTCTGGGGCATACTCAAAAATGAACTAGTCCATCATCGCAACTACAAAACAAGGGAAGAAGCCAAAGCGGATATTACAAAATATATAGAGTTATTTTATAATCAGCGAAGAATTCAAAAAGGCTTGGATTTTAAGACACCAAATCAAATGGCAGAAGACTTTTATCGGTTAGCTGCCTAGAATCTCCCAAGTGAAAGTCTCCTGCTAATTCAGCACACATCACTGTTGATAAATTTTCTAAACAAAAAGGATCAAACTAATCTATAAGCTTTGTGGGTTAGAAAAAAAATAACTCACTTTGCATTGATCATATTTAAATTCTTGTTTTATCCATAGCACTAACCTATTAATTTTAAAAAATAATAGGTACTGGCTAAATAGCAAATCGATACATATCTTTTTCATAGAGGAAATATGATTTTAGTAAGTTCTTGTCTGGCTGGCTTAAAGGTACGTTATAACGGGACGCATAGCTTAAACGAAAAAATCGAAAAATTAGTCAAAGATGGAAAAGCTACTATGGTATGTCCAGAGATTCTTGGCGGTTTATCAACACCACGCGAACCTGCCGAGATTTCGGGAGGTAATGGCGATGATGTCTTAGATGGAAAAGCCTGTGTAATTGAAAAATCAGGAAAGGATGTGACTTCAATCTATATTGAAGGGGCATATAGAACTTTAAAAAAAGTTCAATTATTAAAAGCTACTCTGGTAGTGCTTAAAGAAAATAGCCCTTCATGTGGTAGTTCAATGATTTACGATGGTCAATTTAATGGGAATAAGATCTATGGCAATGGAGTTACCTCCGCTTTGCTTAAACGTCATAATATAAAAGTCATTTCAGAAGAAACTTTTTGGCAACTTTTACCCTAGTTCCTCCGCTTTTATTTAAAATCTTCATGCAACTCCAACCACGCCCCCCTTTGCAATATCAAGTCTCTTCGGTATTTAGAGATATAGTGAGGTAATAATCTAAGAAGCATATCCATTACTTCCACATCAGTTAAAAAGTAGTGGTTCAATTTTATGCTGTAATTCTTTAACAATTTTAGCAAGCTGATCATGTAAAACTAACCAACATTGCTCATGACCTTGCCCAATATATTCATCTATTATGAGTTGCAAAATGTCTTGATCTATCTGACTTAAGAATTCTAAAAACCATGTCGCAGCAACATCCTTGGCAACTATTGTTTTATGATCTAATGTATAAGCTATACGGCATAGCGCTAAAATTTGATTACATTCATCCTGATCGTCTTTCCAATGAGCAATAATTTGTGGATAAGTTTTTTGCATGGCAAATATTAATTGTTCATAGCTAATTGGATTTAACCAATCGCAAATATCAGGTCCAAAGATAGTAATGTTATGTAATTGGGCAGTTTTAAGTAAAATACTAATATCTGGATCAGATTGACTATAAAGTAATTCACCTTTGAGTAATTCTTCTCTCAACCACTCGCCATATTGTAGCTGATATGTATATGGATGATTTTTATTGGTAATACTCCCTTTTTCTAATATCGTAATTTCTAAGGCACGCGCTGTAGCATGACCAATCGGAACAGATATATTTAGAAAATTCTGCGCTAATTGTTTTCTTTCCTGATCGGTAATTTCACGTTCAATAATAACTAAAATATCAAGATCACTTTTATGTTTTAAACCACCATCAACATACGAACCATATAAATAAATAGCATAAAGCTTATCTTTAAAATTTTTTTGTAAAAGCTGTTTTACACTTTCAACTTGGCGACACTCTTCATCATTTAAGCTTTGCATATGATTTTTAATTTAAAAAAATAAGTAATGAATTCATAGAGCATTATACAGAATAAGTGTAAATAATTTAATCAATTAGTAAATAACATACTATTTTTACAATATATTTACTTTCAATATAGAGTTTAATACATAAAACTCTATCAATCAAAAAAAGCTTGAAACAACATCTGAATAGTAAGAGTCATTTCCTCCTCACTTAGAGATGGATCCGGAAATTTGAACAACTCCTATAAGTGATACTCTGCTCCTCAAATGATGTTATAAACATCAATATATGGAGTATTTTATGGCACGTAGACCAAGAAGAAATCATTCAAACGACTTTAAGGCTAAGGTAGCACTTGCTGCGATCAAAGCAGAAAAAACA
>NZ_VPDB01000133.1:0-3418 GCF_013417925.1 Acinetobacter sp. YH12218 | reverse complement strand
GCATGTTCCGCGTCCTTGCAATACTGTGTTTACATACAGTCTATCGCTTAGCGGAAAGTTCTTTTACCCTCAGCCGAAATGCCTGCCGTTGCTAGACATTGCCAGCCAGTGCCCGTCACTCCCACTCGATTGTAAACAAGCACACAAAACCCTTTAGTGACAACAATTTGCAAGAACTATCAGGCTCAGTGCCATGAAAAATACCATGACCAGATCATGAGGTTGAACACGGCTTGCGCCGGCAGCGTTCACGCTCCTGGTCGGCGATCTCGCCCGGCTGCAATGCTAGCTCAGCATCGGTCATGCGCTCCAGCACGTCGCGTAGGCGGATGGTGCAAGGAATGGGCGGCAGCTCGAACTCATAGCCGCCGGCGATCATTTCGGCCGCAATCTCCTCGGTGATGAAAAACGGCTCGTCGTCTTGGTTCGGCTTCTTCATGCCCTTTCCTCCTGGCGCTCATCCTGGCCGACAGCGGCCAGGGCATCGGCTTCCGTCAATGCGTCCTCCACGAACGCGCCGTGCTGCTTCGCTTCGGCCTGGCTGACCTCGGCCCATATCCGTTTCACCTGGGCCGCACTGTACCCGGCCAGCTCGGCGGTCTTGTTGATGCTGTAGCCGGACTTGCGCAGCGCGACAACTTGGGCGCGGCGCTTCGGATCAGCACGGCGGCCCTTGTACCGCCCGGCCTGGCGGGCCAACTCAATGCCTTGGCGCTGGCGTTCGCGCCTGTCCTCGTAGTCGTCGCGGGCCATCTGCAAGGCCAGGCGAAAAAGCATGATCTGCACGGCTTCCAGCACGATCTTGGCGACGCCCTGGGCCTCGGCCGCCAGGTCGGATAGATCGACCACGCCAGGGACGGCCAGGCGTGCGCCTTTGGCCTGTATCGAGGCCACCAGGCGCTCGGCCTCGGGCAAAGGTAGGCGGCTGATGCGGTCGATCTTCTCGGCAATGACCACCTCGCCGGGCTGTAGGTCGCCGATCATGCGCAGCAGCTCAGGCCGGTCGGCGCGTGCGCCGGATGCCTTCTCACGGTAGATGCCGGCGACGTAGTAGCCGGCGGCCTTCGCGGCCGTAGTGATCGCCTCTTGGCGTTCCAAGTCCTGCGCGTCGGTGCTGACGCGCAGATAGACCCGCGCCACCATCGGCGCGGCTACTGGCTTCGTCCTGCGCATACTTGCGGGCTCCTTTGGGCATACTCAAATGCACCCATCTTAAACTGGCAGCTAATGTACAAAAGTTGATAGAAGCACACAAGTTCAATTTTGCACTTCTGCCCCACTATTGCAAAACTGCTTGTTAGTAGCCGTTTTTTCTTACTGTTTATAGATTCAATAATTTTTGAAACGAAAAATTGGGACTAAACATTTCGGTTTCGTTTTCTGTCGATTCGTCCTGCGTATCTTTTGCATAAACAAACATTTGTTGTTCGTAGTTTTCGATGGCATTTTCAATACTTGTAAATTCTCCGTTTGTAAGGTTTTCAGACAATATCAAAGCATCCAATAATCCCGTATTTACACCCTGTCCTGCAAAAGGCGACATCAAATGAGCAGCATCGCCAATCATTGTTATGGGTAATGGACGGTTACTTTTCCAATCATTGTTCAAAGGAAATTTCCTTGTGGGCAAGCATTGAAATGTTGATACCGAACGTATTAATTGTTTGTAAACTTCACTCCATTTGGAAAATCTTTTCAATAAAAAATCGGCAACGCTGTTTCTGTCCTGAAAATCTAAGGGAATTTTATTTTTCCATTCATCGGGCGTTTTAAAACTAATTCCTAAATACAATGCACCATTATTATTGGGATTGGCAAACAATAAAATGCCCTGATGTCCCGCCATTAATCGGTTGCCGTTGCATAGCTGAAAAAATCCGGGACAGTTTATTTCCGGTTGAAGAATATCAGCTTGGATGTTGAAAGTACCGGTTTCTTCAACTTGCGTGTCGGTAACAAAGCTCCTTATTTTCGACATTCCACCATTGGCAAGAATAACCAAATCTGCTGTTTCACTCGGTTTATTCTCAAAAGTTAGTGTCCACTTCTTCTTACCAGGTTCAAGCATAACAAGTTTTCTATCCCAAATAACCGTGTCGTTTTCTAAACTATTCAACAAGATAGCCCTTAAGTCATTTCTGTTTATTTCAGGATTGTCAAATCGATTTTCGGGCTTTACATTTTTTGTGGATAAAATATTGCCTTTTTCATCAGCAATATTTACACCCATTGGTAAGGCTAAGTCATAATAAGTTTGTAACAATCCCGCTTTTTTCATTGCTTCCTGACCTGAACCTTTGTGTAGGTCAAGGGTTCCACCAAAAATTCTTGCCTCTCGGTCGTTGTCTCTTTCGTAAACTGAAACGTCTATGCCGTTTTGCTGTAATAATTTTGCCATAGTCAGTCCAACGGGTCCACCACCAATTATTGCAACGTTCTTATCACTAAGTAAATTCATTTGTTTGTCCGTATCTATTCGCATTGTCATTCAAAAATGGCACATAACAAGTGGCTATACGCCAAATGGCGTATATATCCACTATATCTTATTTTGCTAAACCTTTCATTATCAGTGACAAATCCGTTTTCAACCGTTTACCGTTCGTTTCTACTCTCTCAAAAGGATTTATATTCATAGTGCTTTTTGTTAAGTTTTGCTCAAATATACAAATCCTTTCTATATATCTAACAAATCCATCGGACTTTTTAATTGTTCCATTCCCTTGGTGGTAATATGTGTATAAACCTCAGTTGTTTTACTGCTTGAATGACCTAACAACGATTGAATATAACGTAAACTCGTACCATTCTCAAGCAAATGCGTTGCAAAGCTATGTCGTAAGGTATGTACAGTAACTTCCTTTTGAATCTTTGCTTTTAAAACAGCTGCTTTAAAAATGTTTTGAATACTTCGGCTTGAGTATGCGCCACCTTTTTGACCTTCAAATAAATAATCTTTTGGTTTATATTCCATAAAGTATGTTCTTAAAATAATTAATGTTTTCTCAGATAAAATGGTATAACGATCTCTTTTTCCTTTTGACTGTTCTATACGAATTTGCATGCGCTTGGAGTCAATGTCTTTTATTTTCAGGTTTATACATTCAGAAATGCGCAAACCTGCCGAATAAATAGTCATCAGAATAGCCTTGTGTTTCACGTTTTCAATAGCGCGTAGTACCCGAATGGTTTCTTCTTCACTCATCACAACAGGAAGTGTTTTTTCTTTTTTTGGTCTTTCGATGAAATATGTTTTCCGTTGTCCACCCAAAACACGTTCGTAATAAAACTGGCACTGTTGCAAAGTTAGCGATGAGGCAGCCTTTTGTCTTATTCAAAGGCCTTACATTTCAAAAACTCTGCTTACCAGGCGCATTTCGCCCAGGGGATCACCATAATAAAATGCTGAGGCCTGGCC
>NZ_VPDB01000132.1:0-3444 GCF_013417925.1 Acinetobacter sp. YH12218 | reverse complement strand
GCTTTATCTGTTAACATTGTTCTTGGCATAGCAACGTCCGTTCTCGGTGGTATTTTTGATTTTTGGCGAAACCATTATACCTTGTTGCTATGCCGTTTAATTTTCACTCAAAGATCAACAGCCTCTAGTTGAATCTAGGCTTGGTGCCGACTATACTGAAAGTGCCGTTCGCAATACCATTAAGGGTATCAGCTAGAACAGCAAGTACTTCTATTCAGTAAGGGAAGGAATCCGTAATGGCTAAAAAGACAATTGCGAAATTTGATATCTCGGCAACCGCACCAGAGGGTTTTGAACATGAGCCTGACGCAACAGGTGGTTTTTGGTGCCATAAACCGCTTAACACTTTGCCGCCGGGTGATTTTATATCGCCCTACTCGCGTCATAAAACCTTACCAACTCCGGGAATCGAAAAGCGTAAAGCCTGGATAATTGGTGGCGGTGTCGGAGGACTTGCCGCTGCATTTTATTTAATTCGCGATGGTCATATGCCCGCCGAAAATATCACTATTTTAGAAGAAATGAGGGTAGAAGGCGGCTCTATGGATGGTGCGGGTAACCCTGAAGACGGTTACATCATTCGCGGTGGTCGTGAAATGAACTGGAACTACGACACCCTCTGGGATCTATTCCAGGACATTCCCGCCCTTGAACTTCCCGAAGGGTATTCTGTTCTCGATGAATACCGAATGATAAACGACAACGACCCAAATTACTCTAAGGCCCGTTTAATTAACAAGTCCGGCGAGATCCTTGACTCAGAAGACCTGGGACTGAGTAAATCTCAGCAATGGGAACTTATCCGCTTAATGCTGAAACGAAAGGAAGAGTTAGACGACACGAGCATTGAGGAATATTTCAGTGAAGGCTTTTTACAAAGCAACTTCTGGTTTTTATTCCGTACTATGTTTGCTTTTAAAAACTGCCACAGCCTGTTGGAAACCAAGCTCTATTTGCATCGTTTTCTGGACTCAATTGACGGCTTTGGTGACATGTCTGTTCTGCTTTTCCCTAAATACAATCAGTACGACACCTTTATAAAGCCACTGACCGACTTTTTGCGTGAAAAAGGAGTGAAATTTACCTTTGAAGCCAGAGTCGATGACCTTGATATAAGCTTTACCGGAGACAAAAAGACAGTAACCGGAATTCAGGCCGTTATTAAAGGTAAAGAGCAATATATTGAAGTTGGCAAGAATGATTTAGTGTTCGCCCTCACCGGCTCAATGACTGAACAGACGGGTTATGCCGGTATGGATAATGCGCCGGAGCTTAACTGTGAAAGGCATGACCCGGGTAGCGAAAGTGGCTGGAACTTATGGAAGAACCTCGCCAAGAAGTCTCCCGTTTTCGGTAAGCCAGAAAAATTTTATGGTGACGTAGACAAGTCTATATGGGAGTCGGCCACCCTTACCTGCAAGCCCTCACCCCTTGTCGATAAACTGAAAACCTTATCAGTAAACGACCCATACTCCGGTCGAACCGTAACCGGCGGCATAGTGACTTTTACTGACTCCAACTGGCTGTTAAGTGTTACCTGTAATCGCCAACCCCACTTCCCCGACCAGCCAGATGACACATTGGTGTTGTGGGTTTATGGCCTGTTGATGGATAAGCAAGGCAACCGTGTAAACAAAACCATGCCAGAATGCACCGGTAAAGAAATTCTGACCGAGCTTTGCCATCATCTGGGTATTGAAGACCAGTTAGATGAGGTTATAGCCAACACCAAAATACGCATTGCGCTTATGCCTTATATTACAGCTCAGTTTATGCCCAGAGCTGCAGGCGACAGGCCCAGAGTAGTTCCTGAAGGCTGCACGAATTTAGGCTTAGTGGGACAATTTGTAGAAACTCGCAATGACATAATATTCACCATGGAAGCCTCTATTCGCACCGCCCGTATTGGTGTGTATAAACTGCTGAATATTCCCAAACAGGTGCCTGATATAAGCCCGACACAATACGACATTCGTAACATCATAAAAGGTGCCAGAGCGCTCAATAGCAATAAGCCTTTTATTGGCGAGCGTATGCTGCACCGCTTACTCGACAAAACCTACTTTGCCCACATACTGCCGCCGCTGCCCGAACCGGAGGAGAAAAAGCAAACGCACTTCGAAGAAGAGCTAAGGGAACTGCTTGGTAAAGGCGGTGACTCAATACATAAATTCTCAAGCTGGGTTAACTCGCTGAGGGAGAATTTTTCGAGCAAAGATAAATAGTAGGTTAGGTTTTGCCTGAATTCAGATAATAACCGCAACACTCATGTAATGGGATAGGTCGGAAGGAGGTCAGCTACCCACATGTGGTAGTCTTACTTTTCGACCAAAAAAAGTGAGTTCCAACATGAGTTATCGGCAGCTGACCGAGGGGCAACGATACCAGATTTCTGCGTTGCTCTCAGAAGAATTTTCACAACGAGAGATTGCAAGAAAGCTGAACATTGCACCCTCAACCGTCCATCGAGAGTTGCGACGAAACAACAATTTATGCGGGTCTTATGACCCTCAATTGGCTCAAGAGCGCACACTAAAACGGCGTTTAAAGCCAAAGCCCAAACGGGTTTGCGAGAATACTCGCAACGCTGTAGAGCTTATGCTCGAGATGGACTGGAGCCCGGAGCAGATATCGGCTATCTGCACGCGAATAGGCTATCCAGTCAGTCACGAGTGGATTTACAATTATGTTCTGGCTGATTTTTACGGCGGCGGTGGTTTATTTACTCACCTTCGCCACCGGTTAAGACGCTATAAAAAGCGCCTGCATAAGCAACGAGGTCGGATTTTAGGCCGTCGCTCGATACACGACCGGCCAGCAATTATTGATGACCGAGAACGCTACGGCGACTGGGAAATTGACACCGTTATCGGCAAACGTGGAACCGGTGCTATCGTCACGCTGTTAGAGCGTAAAAGCCGTTTTTATCTTGTGAAAAAAGTCACAAGTAAACATGCTGATGCCGTTGCTAACGCAACTATAGAAATGCTGCAGCCCTTTAAAGTTATGGTGCACAGCATTACAGCCGATAATGGTTTGGAATTCGCTGATCACGAACGTATCGCAGAAGAGCTTGATACAGACGTTTATTTTGCTGATCCGTATGCTTCGTATCAGCGCGGTGCGAACGAAAATGCGAACGGGTTATTGCGTCAATACGTGCCAAAAGGTACTGATTTGCGCACTGTAACTAACGAGCTGATGACTAAATATCAGCAACGCTTGAATTTACGGCCCAGGAAAACTCTGGGGTTTATTCAGCCAGACATAATTTTTAAAGAGCAATTGCAACAGGCTATGAGCGAGTGTTGCAGTTATTAGAGGCTGTTGATCTTTGCTCAAATATCATTCAGCAATGCATTGGCAGCCATACCATGACAAAGGCTAATGCGACATTACTGGCGTAGTTTCTTGCCAGTTTGTCGTAGCGAGTAGCTATAGCCC
>NZ_VPDB01000013.1:0-59915 GCF_013417925.1 Acinetobacter sp. YH12218 | reverse complement strand
CATGAGAAAGCCCATATAAATGGGTAATGTACAAGTTGCTGTAGAAGCATGTTTAATTCGTCTGATCACAGATACTTTATAAAGTATTTTAATACTTTTTTGAATCAGTCAATGCGTAAGTCCTATATCTAGATTTTTATCGTGAAAGATTATGGTGCCTACCAGAGAGTGTTGAATTCTGATGAACTTAATACGTTTATACTTTTGAATGACATGAATATCTGAATCAATGATGAGTGATTTTATTTTGATCAATTTACTATATGTGTACAGAGTGGATTTTGAATATAAAAATCTTGGAAAAGTAAAAATTTAATTAGATAAAAGAAAATAAGCAAGTTAATTAAATGTAACTCAAAGATTTATTTATGAAAATAATCTTGAAAACAAGAAGTAATGTTAGATTGTTGTCAGATTTTTGGTCAGTGCTTAAATATTATTAATTGATTATTAACTAAAATTGTTATAAAAAAGTTACACTTTTTTACAGGATTTTATCCTTTAATTAAAAGCTTAAATTCTCATGAGAATTTTAGATTTTTTAATTAATAAAGATGTAATTAGAAGAACATAGTATGGGTTCACTGTTTAATCACTTTCCGCAACATATTTTTCGTGCATATGATATTCGCGGGAAAATATCGCTATTAAATGCTGATTTAGTTCAGTCGATTGCTTACGGCTTAGTAAAACAATATTTAGATGCAGGTCAAAAGAGCCTTGCTATTGGCTATGATGCGCGTTTAACCAGTCCAACCTATGCAACAATAATTCAAAAAGTCTGCCATGATGCTGGCCTTGAAGCGGAAATTATTGGCTGCTGCTCAAGCCCGATGTTGTATTTTATTGCGGGACAATTTCAAGGCAATGGCATTATGGTGACGGCGAGCCATAATCCAAAATCAGATAATGGTATCAAGTGGATTATCAAAGGTGAGCCACCTTGCCCGGAGATGATTCAACACGTCGCAGTCGAAGCACGAAATTGTTTCTCATCGGAACGTGTGCATTTGATGACTAAACTTGAGCCACACGAAATCAAGCCTGAATATTGTTTGGCTTATCAAAAATTCATTTTAGATGACATTCATTTACAGCAACCGCTTAAAGTTGTGATCGATGGCATGCATGGTTCAGCTGGGCATTGCGCAGCCTTATTATTAAATAAATTAGGCTGTGAAGTTTTGGCACTACGTTGCCAAGCTGATGGACATTTCCCTGATCATGCTCCAGATCCATCACAGCTCAAATATTTAACCCATCTCCGCCAAGCCATACAGCTACAAAAAGCCGATATTGGCATTGCTTTAGATGGTGATGGTGATCGTTTAGTGCTGATTGATGAGACTGGCAAAGTCGTTTCTGCAGATCGATTATTGTGTTTATTTGCTGAAATTTGTTTGACTCAAAAACCACATGCAGAGGTGGTATTTGATGTGAAATGTTCAACAATGATTCGGGATACCGTGTCTGATCTAGATGCGCAGCCTGTCATGATTCGAACGGGCAGTAGTTTCTTGCGAAAATATATTTCCCAATCTAAAGGCAAAGCGGTTTTTGGCGGAGAGTACGCAGGGCATTATGTTTTTAATGACGGCCGCGGCGGCGGTTATGACGATGGTCTATATGCTGCACTAAGAGTCTTAGAATATATTCAAGCTCAGGGACTGACATTGTCAGAAGCTTTGGCGAAATATCCAGAGCGCTTTAGTACCGAAGATTTATATGTCAGTACGCATCAGCATGATCCAGCGGAAGTTTTAAAGCAGGTTGAAGCCAATTCTACGCGAATTCTGGCACAAATCAGTAAAATTGATGGAATACGCCTTGATTTTGATGATGGATTTGGCATCATTCGAGCATCGAATACAGGTGAGTATTTCACTTTACGCTTTGATGCCAACTCATCAGCACGCTTAAAAGAAATACGAGATCTGTTTGTTTCCATGTTAGTTGAGCACTATCCAGACATTGCTCATGACATTCCAGATGCTCAATAAGGAGAGGCAAATGCCACATCAACATACTGGCATCGACAAAGCACAAATCCTGACGGAAGCTTTGCCGTATATTCAACGTTTTGCGGGTAAGACGCTGGTAGTGAAGTATGGTGGTAATGCCATGACCGATCCTGAGCTTGAGAGCTCATTTGCACGTGATATCGTGCTGCTGAAAACGGTTGGTTTAAACCCGATTGTCGTGCATGGCGGTGGTCCACAAGTGGATTCATTCCTCAAACAATTAGGCCGTGAGTCTGATCGTATTGACGGTATGCGCGTGACTGATCCTGCAACGATGGAAGTTGTCGAGATGGTCTTGGGCGGCAGCGTGAACAAATCGATTGTGAACTTAATCAATAAACACGGTGGCCGTGCCATTGGTTTAACGGGTAAAGATGGTAATTTGATCCGTGCGCAAAAATTATTGATGGAAAAAACAGCCGAAGATGGTTCAGTAAAACAGATTGATTTAGGTCTAGTTGGCGAAGTGGTTGGTGTGAAAACTGACGTACTTGAAATGTTTACCCAAAGCGATTTTATTCCTGTGATTGCACCATTAGGTGTAGACGAAGACGGCAATACCTATAACATCAATGCTGACTTGGTTGCAGGTAAAGTGGCGGAAGCATTGGGTGCGGAAAAGCTAATTCTATTGACCAATATCACGGGTGTTTTAGACGAAAATAAAAATCTGTTGACTGGGTTAACCACCCAAGAAGTCGATCGTTTGATTGAAACTGGCGTGATTTATGGCGGCATGATTCCGAAAGTTGGCTGTGCATTAGATGCAGTCAAAGGTGGCGTAATCAGCGCGCATATTGTTGATGGTCGTGTACCTCATGCAACATTACTTGAAATCTTTACGGATCATGGTGTGGGTACATTAATCACCAATCGAACCAATGTGAAAAAAGCTTAAGATACTTAGCATTTTTTGATATAAAAAAGCCTCTTTTGAGGCTTTTTTATTATTTATCAGTTGGCTAAGTGAGATTTGTATAGATCAAATAAAGTATTTGCCCTGTTGGATTATAAAAACTCTTACAATGGCGCCGATTTTAGATTTACAACAACTAAAACTGTCATGCACAATAGAGAAATCATAGATTTACTGCTGAAATGATCGATATGTGCCAGCTGCTCGGAATGAATTGTGCGACTCCTACCGATATAACTTTTTCGTTTCGGGGATTTTCGCAGCGAGCAGGAATTACCT
Source organism: Acinetobacter sp. YH12218 (assembly GCF_013417925.1). Lineage (NCBI taxonomy): Bacteria > Pseudomonadati > Pseudomonadota > Gammaproteobacteria > Moraxellales > Moraxellaceae > Acinetobacter > Acinetobacter sp. YH12218. The sequence continues at coordinate 56,699 of NZ_VPDB01000013.1, read as the reverse complement.
CAGATCATTGTGATGGCTTTGGTATCGCTTTTTTTGAAGATAAAGCATGTCGTTTATTTGTCGACAATCAATCTGCTGTAGAGTCTCCGATTGCTGAGCTGATCCGAAACTACCCGATTAAATCTCGCAATGTGATTGCACACATTCGTAAAGCGACACAAGGCAAAATTAATCTTGAAAACTCACATCCATTTAGTCGTGAATTGTGGGGCAGACAGTGGATTTTTGCACATAATGGCGACCTACATGGCTTTCAGCCTGAGCTCACAGGGCGCTTCAGCCCCGTCGGCAATACCGACAGTGAATTGGCCTTTTGCTATTTGCTCGAGCAAATGGTGAAACGTTTTGGTTATACCGAACCTACACTCGATCAGGTGTTTGATCTGTTATTAGAAATTTCTCCTAAAATTGCAGAACATGGCACCTTTAATTTTTGTTTGTCTAATGGGCAGGCGCTATTTAGTTATGCGATTACCAAGCTGCATTGGCTGGTTCGAGAGTTTCCATTTCAGCCTGCACAGTTGATTGATATTGATGTTGAAGTCGATTTTAGTGAAGTCACTACGCCTGAAGACCGTGTTGCCGTGATTACCACTGAACCCCTAACGCAAAACGAAGTTTGGACAGCATTTGAGCCGGGTGAAATGATTTTATTTCAACATGGTCGTCCAATTCGTGCTGCAAAGACGGTTGTTGAACGTTTAGAACGTGAGCGGCTGGACCCATCTTTAAAACGTGTCACACGTGCAGATCAGTATTAATTTTGAATGAAAGATATTCATTATAAAAATGAATATCTTACACTTTATTGAATTAAGGGTGTTTTCTAAGATATTGAATTGATTAAAAAATATCTTAGCTTTATACTCGGGATTAAATAAATTAACATAATAAAAACAATTGATTACAATATAAATGGCAGTATTTCAATTAAAACCAACCTTTTTACTTCATTTTTATTTAAGTTCTTTAATTATATGATGAAATTTACGTGATAAGTCCTTCATATTTATAGGTGGTCGTAATGAAAATGAAATGGGTTCCAGAATACAATACTGGTATCGATGTGATTGACGATCAACACAAACGGATTCTTGACTACATCAATGAAATTGATGGCATTGACGCAAATACAGATCGTGATCGTGTAAAACAAATTCTGGAAAACATTATTGATTACACGCAATCACATTTTACCTTCGAAGAATCTTTACAAGAAGAAGCGGGTTATAAATATCGTGTGCCACATAAACGCGTACATGATTTATTTATTAAAAAAATTGAATCTTACCGTGACCGTTTTGAAATGGGGCATGCGATTGAAAATGAATTACATGAAGTGCTTTCAAAATGGCTGATTAACCATATTCAGCACGATGATGCTGATTATGTCGGTGCGGTTAAAGAAAATATGATGGGTATCATCAAAGAAAAAGAAAAGAAAAAAGGCAAAAATTGGTTTGCACGTTTCTTTTCATAACCTCAAAAAATGAAATAAAAACAATTAAATTCTAATAATATCATTTGCGCAGCAAATCACCTTTAAGGTGATTTGCTTTTTGTTTTTGATTTTCAAGGCACAGCAAGGCAAAATAGCGCTAGAATTTTCAAAGGAATTTGTCATGCAGGACAATGCGATGTCGAAATGGTTATCGCCACTGATGGCGTTCTGTTTATCTTTTATCATTATTGCAACTTTAGCACCGGTAACAGGTATTCAAATTGAACGTCAGCTAGATTTCTGGCTGTTGTGGCTAGGTACAATGCTTATTTTAGCTTTACCGCTATGTTATTTGGAAATTGCTTTAGCAAAACGTTCAAAAATTACAGCAGTTCAAGCACTGTCTTCGCTAACACGTGATGCGGATGCTTCACCCAAATGGCGTATAGTCGGTTGGCTTGCCGTAGTATTTATTCCATTTTTAGCAGGTGCCATGCTTTCAGCCGCGTCGCAATATGTGGCAATTTTTACAGCTAATGGCTTTGCCTATAGCATTATTTTGGCTGTCCTTGCGGTCATTGCATTTGCATTGTCGTTTGTACCACGCCAATTTTTAGTGATTTTGACCGCTATTGGTGTGATTGCTGCAGTAGTTTTAGCGAATGTTATGGGAACTGCCTTACCAGAGTGGAAAATGACTGCGCTCGAATTTAGTGAGTGGGGCAATGCAACTGTCTTGGCGCTCGTAGCAAGTGGTTTGGGGATGGGCTTGTATTGGCAGTCAAGTTTACCAGCCGTGAAGCAACAAGAGATTGCAAGCAAAACGGTATTTCCGATTTGGATCGCTCAACTTTTGGCAGTGGTTGCTTTTGCCTTTTTCGCAGCAAAAGCACAAGTATCTGCTTTAGCACTGGTTGTGGGTTTAGTCGCAGCTTCAGCATTGCTGATTCAAATGGCACGTGAACAATTACAACAACGCCAATTGGCCATAGTGGTGCAATGGGCGATTTTATTGGTTGCGGTTTTTGTATGGGCACTGAGCACTGTTGTTCCAGTATTTAATATTGCCTTGTTGATTTGGGGCTTAATTATTTGTCTGATTTATGCGATTTTCGCAGGTTGGATTATGAAGATTAGTCATCTACGTAAGTCAATGAACTTCAGTCATGAAACCTTTTATAATATTTGGCGTATTGCTGTACGTATCGTAGTGCCCTTGTCAATAATATTGGCATTGGTGGCTGTGATTGGGCAGTTATTCTAATGACAGCTCAGTTACAAGTGTGGGTGGCTTATGCGAGCGTGGAACAGCAGATATTAATTCCTCTAATCTTTAATCCCGGTATGACGGTTGAAGATGCTATTGTGCAAAGTGGCATTCGAAAACAAGTAGATTTACCAGAAGTATTAACACTAGGAATCTTCGGGGCGCGTGTAAGCGATTCATCTCAGTTACTTGAAGCAGGTGATCGTGTCGAAATCTATCGTGCATTAACCATTAATCCGAAAGATATTCGTCGTAATCGCGCCAAGAAAAATCCCGTTGGTCGTTATTGTCGAGGCAATCGTTTCAAGCAATTGTACTTATAAAAAAAACCCCTAAATTTAGGGGTTTATTTTTATCTGAAAGCGACTATAGTGGTGGCGCAGTTAAAATCGCTTCTTTAGAACCTGGTAAGCCAGGTTGAGACTCTGGAATGGTTTCTAAGCCTTCAATTTTTTGAACGATACCGTTTTGGTCAAAGAAGATTTTTAAGTGTTGACCATGTGCAGCAGGAATCTTGGCTTTTTTAGCATATGTTCCTGGGGTATACTTATAAATGTAGTCCCAACGTAACGGATTCATTGGATCGGCAACAGTTGGACTACCTAGCAAAAAGCGAACTTGTTGGTGGCTCATTCCCACTTGAATTTTAGCCGCTTGTGCTTGAGTTAAAGGTGTACCTTGTGGAATATCAACTTTATAAACGCCCAAGGTTGAACAGCCTACGAGCAATGAAGTGACGAATAACGTCAGCATGATTTTTTGCATTTTGCTAAACTATCCCAAATTAATTATGATGCATTTGATCCAAGGATAGATCATACTGCATCTAAACTTTGTTGCATATTCCAACTTTAATTTTGTTGAGAGACCTTTTTTCATGCCTATTTCAAATCAAGATTTACGTAAAGCTGGACTTAAAGTTACACTTCCACGAATTAAAATATTGGAATTGCTTGAAAATTCAAGACAACATCACTTAAGCGCAGAAGATATTTATAAGACTTTACTTGAACAGGGTGAAGATGTGGGTTTAGCAACTGTGTATCGCGTGTTAACACAGTTTGAAGCTGCAGGTATTATTCAACGCCATCATTTTGAAAACAATCATTCTGTTTTTGAGATTATGCAAGAAGATCACCATGACCATATTGTGTGTCAAAACTGCAATAAAGTGGTGGAATTTACTAATGATGTGATTGAGCATGAGCAACATCAAGTGGCAGAAAAATTTGGTTTCCAACTTACAGGTCACTCATTAAATCTTTATGGCTATTGTGATGCGCCTGAATGCCAAGAAGCATATCGTAAAAAATAATCCGATGCGGATGAGAATGAATAAAAAACAGACTTCATATGAAGTCTGTTTTTTATTTCCGAAAGCATCATGCAGAATTAATGTTGACCATCAAAGGTAATATTTGAATTTGCACGCAGTAAATGCTCACCGCCTTCTTCAGACAATTTAATTTGTAGACGCAGGTCGTTCGGTGAGTCGGCATGTTTTAGCGCATCTTTGTAGCTAATTTGCTTGGCTTTATAAAGGTCATATAAGGCTTGGTCAAAGGTTTGCATACCTAGTTCACGAGAGCGCTTCATCAGGTCTTTAATTTCGTGCACTTCACCCTTACGGATTAAGTCTGAAATTAAAGGTGAGTTGATCAAAATCTCAATGGCAGCACGACGTGAATTACCATCAATGGTTGGAATCAACTGCTGCGCAACCATTGCTTTTAAGTTCAAAGATAAGTCCATGAATAGCTGACTATGACGATCTGCTTCAAAGAAGTGAATGATACGATCGATGGCCTGGTTGGCGTTGTTGGCATGCAGTGTTGCAAAAACCAAGTGACCGGTTTCAGCAAAGGCAATCGCATAGTCCATGGTTTCACGTGAACGAATCTCACCAATCAGAATCACGTCAGGTGCCTGACGTAGCGTATTCTTTAAGGCAACTTCGAAAGAGTCGGTATCAATACCCACTTCACGTTGGGTAATGATACAGCCTCGGTGTTGGTGTACAAATTCAATCGGGTCTTCAATTGTAATGATATGACCTTTGCTATTTTCATTACGATAGCCAATCAAAGATGCCAAAGAGGTTGATTTACCTGTACCCGTTGCACCTACGAAAATGATAATGCCACGCTTGGTCATCGCTAATTCTTTTAAAATCGGCGGTAATTTCAACTCATCCATCGTTGGAATAACGGTTTCGATACGACGCAGCACCATACCTGGCTGGTCACGTTGTTGAAAGGCGCTGACACGAAAACGAGCAGATTTACTGGTATTGCTAATGGCAAAGTTACATTCGCGCGTATCGGCAAATTCCTTACGCTGTTTGTCAGACATAATCGAATGTAAGATTTGACCGACAGTCGGGCCCGGTAACTTAGTCGAGCCAATTGGCAAAATTTGCCCATTGATCTTAATCGAGGGTTCAACATCGGCTGTAATAAACAAATCCGATGCCTTTTTCTCCACCATATAATCAAGTAAGCCGTTAAAATCCATAACGATCGCCCCAGAAAAATAAAAAAATTACAAGAAAGATTCGGGTTGTTTCGCTGCAGTCCGTGCAGTTTGCGTACTAATAATGCCTTTTGCGACAAGGTTTTTTAAGCTTTGATCGAGTGTGGTCATACCGTAGTTGGCACCCGTTTGAATCGCAGAATACATTTGCGCGACTTTGTTTTCACGAATCAAGTTACGGATCGCAGGAATACCGATCATGATTTCATGCGCAGCCACACGACCGCCACCATTTTTCTTGAGTAGGGTTTGTGAAATTACGGCTTGAAGTGATTCAGATAACATGGCACGAACCATGTCTTTTTCTTCAGCAGGGAATACGTCAATCACACGGTCAATGGTTTTTGCGGCAGAGGTTGTATGGAGTGTACCGAAGACCAAGTGACCGGTTTCAGCAGCTGTCAGCGCCAAACGAATGGTTTCAAGGTCACGCATCTCACCGACTAAGATAATATCCGGGTCTTCACGCAGTGCGGAACGAAGTGCTTCGTTAAAGCCGTGCGTATCACGGTGTACTTCACGTTGGTTGACCAAGCATTTTTTTGATTCGTGTACAAATTCGATCGGGTCTTCGACCGTTAAAATATGGTCATAACGGTTGTCGTTAATGTAATCAACCATCGCAGCAAGCGTGGTTGATTTACCCGAACCTGTTGGACCGGTCACCAATACGATGCCACGTGGATATTCACAAATATCCTTGAATATTTGGCCCATGCCAAGATCTTCAATGGTTAGTACTTTTGAAGGAATGGTACGGAATACGGCACCAGCACCACGGTTTTGGTTAAATGCGTTCACACGGAAACGAGCCACACCAGGTACTTCAAATGAAAAGTCAGTTTCTAATTTTTCTTCGTAATCACGACGCTGTTTATCGTTCATGATGTCGTAAACCAATTTGTGCACTTCTTTGTGTTCAAGAGCAGGAAGGTTGATACGACGAACTTCACCATCCACACGAATCATTGGTGGCATACCAGAAGATAAATGTAAATCCGAAGCGTTATTTTTGGCAGCAAAGGCCAATAGTTCTGTAATGTCCATAAAATCCCCGAGATAAAAATTAAATCTTAATTATTTTGATAGAATAATAAGGCTTTCCCACAGCTTAACCAACACTTAGTTGCAGGGCAATGCAAAAAAAGATGAATGAAATGAGAACCCCGTCAATGAATAAACTTCAAGAAGCACGAAATCAAGTCTTGCAGCAAATTGAGCAGGCTTGCCAACTTGCGGGTCGACCACAGCAATCGGTTGAATTGTTGGCTGTATCTAAGACGCATCCTGCTGAAATGCTAAGAGAAATGTATGCAACGGGGCAACGCTCATTTGGTGAAAATTATCTGCAAGAAGCGCTTGAAAAAATTGAGGCTTTGGCAGATTTAGAGATTGATTGGCATTTCATTGGTCATGTACAGCGCAATAAAACCAAACATTTGGCTTCAAACTTTGCTTGGGTGCATGGGGTAGACCGTTTGATTATTGCGGAGCGTTTATCAAGCCAGCGAGAAGCGACGCAAGCACCTTTGAATATTTGCCTACAAGTCAATATTGATGCGCAAGATACGAAGGATGGCTGTCAGCCGAATGAAGTAGCAGGTTTGGTCGCACAGATTTCTACGCTACCGAATTTACGCTTACGTGGACTGATGGTGATTCCTGCTCCAAACAATCCGCAAGCGTTTGCTGATGCCAAAATGCTCTTTGAACACGTCAAAGCACAGCATGCGAAACCTGAAGATTGGGATACATTAAGTATGGGGATGTCAGGCGATATGACTGATGCGATTGCTGCGGGTTCAACGATGGTTCGCGTGGGGACAGCATTGTTTGGCGCACGTGATTATTCAAAATAGGACAGAAGATTCAGCCTGCTTTCAAAAACTAGGCTTATAAAGTGTAAGCACAGCAGATAAATTTTCACAATAGATGAAACCTATGGGTTCAAAGTGAGCCTTTTAATTTGAACTTTCCATTAAAGTTGAGTACAAAATAATCAGGATGTTTTTGATATTGAAGTAATTCACACTTGGACAAATAGGGAAGTTCATGACGGCATATTATCAGTTGATTCAACGCGACGTAGATGCGCAAGGCTGTGTCACGGCACATTACCATTCGACCAATTTAGCACAAGGTGCATGGAATGCACATGAGCAACACATGGCACCAGCTACAGGCATTATTTGTGCTGAATTAGACCGTTTTTCACCACGTCATGATATGCGTATCGGGCGCATTAGCCTCGATATTTTGGGCTTAATTCCTGCTGGCGAGTTTGAAATAATCACGCAAGTGATTCGTCCGGGAAAAACCATTGAACTGATTGAATCTGAAATGCGGGCTCAGGGCAAAACCTGCATTGTGGCACGCACTTGGCGCATGATGACGCAAAATAGCCAGTCCGTGAAAGGTTTGGAGGATGCTGATGTGACTGGGCCAGAAACTGCGCCGATTTGGGACGGTATCCGTCAGTGGCCGGGGGGATATATTCAGTCGATTGAAGCAAGAAGCCATGGGCGCCGTGCAGGTCAAGGCATTGTGTGGCTGAGAACACAGCATGACATGGTTGAAGGTGAGCCGACTGCTGATTTTGTCCGTTTAATGGGCATGGTTGATACCGCCAATGGTATTGTTCCGCGTCAGGATTGGCCATTTGGCTGGGGCTTTCCAAATCTGGATCTACAAATCCATTTGCACCGTTTACCACAGGGACAGTGGTTAGGTCTGGAAACCGTGCAGCAGTATGGAGCGGATGGTGTTGGTTTGAGTAGTTCTGTATTGCATGATGTCCATGGCCCATTTGGGCGTAGTGAACAGATTTTAACGCTACGTCCACTCGGGACGTAATGATCTAGAGAATCAAAAATTATAAAGCCTGCTTTAAGCAGGCTTTTTTTAAGATACGATTTGGATGGTGCTTGCACCTGCTCCGACAGGATTGACCTGAATTTGCACAGGGATTCGTTCGTGCATTTCTTGAATATGCGAGATCAATACTACTTTACGGCCTTGGTTTTGCAACTGATCTAGAGCATTCATGACCATGTGTAGACTTGAGGCATCTAGCGTGCCAAATCCTTCGTCAATAAATAGGCTTTCGATTTTCGTTGTTCCTGATGCCATGCTTGCAATGGCTAAGGATAAAGCGAGTGCTGTTAAGAACGACTCACCACCTGAAAGCGAAGAGACAGAGCGAGTTTCGCCATCCATGTCATGATCGATAATGGCTAGACTTAAGGAATTTTCAAGGCGCTTTAAGGTATAGCGCTGTGAAAGTATCGCCAATTGCTGGTTAGCATACTCGATTAAAATATCAAGGTTATATTGCTGCGCCAAATCACGGAACTTCTTGCCCGTTGCATCGCCCATTAAGCTCGAAATTTTATTCCAACGATGTTCTTCAGATTGGATCTGTTGAATCTGATCGGCAAATTGTTTTTGTTTGCTGAGGTTAGAAAAATGAACATCTAACTTACTTTTAAGTTGATCTCTAAGTTCTTGCTGTTCTGCAAGGGCTTTAAGATTTAGTGCAATGACACGCTCGATTTGTAAAATTTGTATTTCAGGCTGTGTTTTTAAATGCTGTTTCAACGTTTCTTGAATAGCCTGAATACCTGCTTGAGCATCTGAATAGGCACGTTCTGCATTTAAAACACGCTGTTTAAGCTGCTGTTCTTGTTCATATGAAATTGCACTAAGTTGCGCTAACAGCGTTTCACTAAATTCTGAATTTTGGCTCATCCATTGTTGAAGCGTATTTTCAACATGCCTCATTTGAGTGACTAATTGTGTTTGCTGGGTGAGGTATTCTTTTAAGCGACTTTGACTGGTTTCAAAGGCTTGACGTACTTGATCGAATGTTTGACGAGCCTGATTGAATCTCGTCTGTAACAGTTGTCTGTTTTGGTCAAAATCATTTAACCAATCATGTGGTTTTTCAACTTGTGTTTGGGTCATCTCAAAAATAGTTTGAATCGCAATATCACTATTTTTTTTGCCCTCAATTGTTAAATTTTCAATTAGATTTTGAGCCGTTTGAATTTTTTCCTGACTAAATTTAATTTGTTGCTGATAGTGCTCAAGCTGTTGTGAAGTTTGATTATATTGAGTATTTAACTCGTGGCGTTGCTTTAAGTAATTTTGACGTTGTTGTAGTGTGTGATAAATCTGTTCAGCCGCGCTTAAAGTCGACTGTTCCCATAATTTTTTTTCTACGTCATTCAACACAATGAGAATATGCTGAATATTGATTTCAGCTTGTTGCACACTGGATAAGTGCTGTGTGGTTTGTTGAATTGAAGTTATGAGTGCATGACTTTGTTTTTGAGCATTTTCATGTGAAATTAAGGCATCTTCAGTTTGTTTTTGCGCTTGTTGTGATTCATTGATTCTTGTCTGAATCAGTTGCGCCAAGGCTTCATGCTGATGTGAAAAATCAAAAGAAATATTTAGAATATTTAATTGTTGTTGAAGCGCATTTTTTGCCTGATCTAGTTGTATTTTTAAGGTCGCTAGCTGTTGCGCATTGGCATCCATTAACGCGGTTTGCTGAGTGGAGGTGGTTTGTAATTTTTGCCAAGCTTCGAAAGCCACTTTTTCCAATGCAAGTGCTTGTTGTTCTTGTTGCGTTTGTAGTTTCAGTAATTCATCAGAAAAAGCTTCTTTTTCTGAATAAGGATGATGGGTACTTCCACAGACTAAACACGCTTCGCCATCGACCAAATCTGCACGCAATTTTTCAATATTTTCCGTATTCAGTAAGCGCTGTTGTTGCAACATGTGTTGCAGTTTTTCACGCTCATTTTTCTGCGTTTGATAGGTAAGTTCGGCCGTTTTTAGCTGCGTATGACTTTGTTTAATTTGCTGAGTTAGTGTACGTTTCACCGTCATGAGATTGTTGTTTTCAGCATCAATATTTTGGAAGCTTTGCCATTGTTGCTGAACAACATTGAGCTGATTTAATTTTTGTAAAAGCTGGTCACGTTCGTAACGTAGTGATGAAATTTTCTGATTGAGCGCATCTTCTTGCCCAAATGTTTGCGTTAATTTTTCAAGTTGTTTTTGTTGTGTCTGTAATTGTGTATTGGCTTGTTGCACATTGCCATAATTTTTTTCAAATTGTGCATAACTTTGAATAAATCGTTGAGTCTGTGTGATATGCGCTGAAAGTGCATCATCGAGTGAGGCAAAGTGATTTGAACTTTCTAGCTGTGCCGTGTGTTGAGCAATATTGGTTTGCAGTTGCTCAAGCTGTTCCTTCATCTGTTTTTCATTGTTGATATGCGGAACAAGTTGGTTTTCAATCTCTTTAAAATCACCTTGCGCTTTGCGTAATTGATCTACCAATACAAGACGTTCAGCAATCCGGTCACGCACCAGTTTAATTTTGTCTTGATGTTGAATCTCAAATTGATGCTGTTGTTTTTGTTCTGTATCTATTTTTTCAAAGATGGTTTTTTCAGCATTGAATTGTTGTTCAATCTCTGAAAAATGCTGTTGTGCATGTGTCAATTGCGGCTGTAATTGTGCAATTTCAAGCTTGATATTTTTTTGTTGAATTACACTTGGGCGTATAGATGAAAAGCGTTCAAGTTGTTGCAGTTGTAGCTTTTCAGGCGCAAGTGCATCAAGTTGTTGTTGCTGATTTTGTAGTTGTTGCTGACGTGCTTGCACATCAGTTTCGTATTTTTGCTTTTGTTCATACCACTGTTGATTTTTTTCGAACGCTGATTTTTCTATTTCCAGCTTTTTATATTCTGTAGAAACCGTATTGAATTGATTCGTGGTTGTTATTAGATCTTCATCAGACAATATTTCAATATGTCCTAAAACATTTTCCAGCTCTTTACGCTGATTGGCAATTTGTTTAGTTTTTTCAAAGGCCAATTGACCAATTTTTCCGAAAATACTGGAATTGGTCAGATATTCCAATAGCTCGCCACGTTCATTATCACGCGCTTTTAAAAAAGCGGTCACTTCTGACTGAGCCAGTAAAACGGCACGGGTGAACTGTTCAAAACTGAGTTGAGTAATGCGTAAAATTTGGCTCTCAACCGCTTTGGTTTTATCCGCAACAACAGTGCCATCTGTTAAGCATTTCAGTGAGCGCTGTACGCTTTGCAATTTACCGTTTGGGTTTTCACGGGCACGTTTAATTTCCCAACGTGCAGAATAGACTTTTTGGTCTTGAGCAATAAAACTGAGCTCGGCAAAGCCTTGGCCTGTACCACGGCGCAAGACTGTTTGCGGTGAGTTGGTCGGCAGCTCTGAACCATCTACATCGATGAGTTTGCCATCGCTGTCTTTTAAGCGCGGCACACGGTTAAACAGCGCCAAACACATGGCATCTAAAATGGTTGATTTACCTGCACCTGTTTTACCAATAATTGCTACTAAGCCTGCACTGGCTAAAGGCTCAGATTCAAAATCAATAAAATGTTCACCCGCTAAAGATGCCAAGTTTTTAATACGTATAGATAAAATTTTCATGGCAATTCCTTAAGTGTTCGCATCATCTTCAAGTGATTTTTGTGCTTCATCGACCAAACTTAAAAAATCTTTCATTACGGTGTCATCAGCACCATAGCCTTGTTTTTCCCAAAGGTTTTGGAATAATTTTTCAGGCGTAGGTGGATCAAGGTTGATTGCGGCTTGTTGCTGATTATTTTGATCTGAGTTTAAATAACGGCGGCTGATGCGCACCAACCGATAACGGTTCGGCGCTAAAGCCTCTTCAAACTGCTGTCGTAAATTCGGTGCAGGCGGGGTGTCGGTATGGTATTCAATTTCGACATATTCACGCTGATCAATATCTTCAATTTCACCGCTCGCCAAAGCAGATAATTGTGCCAAAACTTCTGGAATTGTGCCTTTGATGCGATGCAATTGCACACTGCGCGGAATTGCTAAGGACCCCATTTGAAAGCGTGATTCATCTGTTTGAGTTGGATCAATACTGATCTCAAGCACTTGGTGCTTATAATTAATTTCACTAAATGACAGGGGAATCGGTGAGCCGCTATAACGGATATGAGTTTGTCCAACTTTTTGCGGTTTATGCAAATGCCCAAGAGCCACGTAGTCAATTACATCATCAAACAGGGCGGTTGAAATTGCTTCTTCATTGCCCATAATAATCGGGCGCTCTGAGTCTGACGTTTCACCGCCTTGCATGTGGGCATGGGACATTAAAATTAAGGCTTGATCTGGAGTTTTACGTGCATTGGCTTCCGCAATTAATTGTTGATGTACATAGGCAATGGCATTTTGACTATTGGTGGTTTGATCATTGAAACCGGTGATCTCGGCAGCACGTAGAAAAGGTAAAGTCAGGCACCATGCCACTACATTTTTGTGTTCATCATAAATAGGTACCAGCAGTCGGTCTAAATCGAGCTGACCTTCGGTATTTTTATGGACCACGCCTACAGCTTTGGCATGGTATTTTTCTAATAAAGGCTCAACTTGTTCAATACGGTAGCCTGAGTCATGGTTGCCTGCGATCATCAGGGTTTGCATGTGCGGAGCCCGCTCATGTGCATCTGCTAGAAACTGATACAACTGTTTTTGCGCTCTGGAAGCGGGGTTGATCACATCAAAAACATCGCCTGCAATGAGCAGGGCATGTGGCTGTTTTTGTGCTATTTGTTCAAGCAGCCAATTGAGAAACTGTTCATGTTCGTAGTCACGTGAGTGGTTATAGAAAAATTGTCCTAAATGCCAATCAGAAGTATGAAAAAAACGAACAGTCATGCAAGCCCCAAAAATCAAAAAAATTGATTGGGGTCTAAAGTATCACAGATGTTCACATTTTCGAGGGTGATTAATCATTCATACGTCAAACTAAGTCGTTCTCGACAGTTACAAGGTCATCAATCTAAGCTGTTACTGTGCATTTGGATCGACTTGTACGAGGCCAAAGGTATTGTGGTCTGGGTCTAAGAAATAGCCTTGCCAACATTGACCAGGAATCGCAAATTTTTCCATGGCAATTTGACCACCCTGCGCCAAAATTTTCTCAGCGATATGGTCGAAATCTTCAACTTCAAAACTACAGGTAAATGCATTGGTGCCGCAGTGCGTTGGTGGAGTCTGAGCAGGGCGTTCTAACAGGCCACCATGAATGCCTTGAGTTTCAATACGGAAGTATTGAATCGGTAGCCCTTCAACTGGGATAAATGACCAACCGAAAACCGCAGAATAAAAGGCCACTTCACGCTTTGGATCGGAGCTTTGAATTTCAAAATAGCAGAGCTGGTTCATTGTTATTACTCTTTGTTTGATGGATTGCACATTTCAAATAGCAGAGATTTGAAATTAGGCTAAAAAATACCAAGAACTAGGAATATAAAATGTTGTTCTAATCCTGTATATAGATCAATTGTTGTACAGCAGGTGTATTACCTGCATTTGGGGTAGCAGGAGATGCAACATGCCAAATAATCCTTTTGATGAAGAAAAACTTGCAAATAGTATGGTGTATAAGACTTTATTAGAGTCTACATTAGCCATTCCTTGGTGTATTGATTGGGACAGTAAAACATTCAGCTATATTGGACCGCAAATTGAAAAGTTGCTCGGTTGGAAGCAAAATACTTGGCGCACCGTTCAGGACTGGGCATCACGTATGCATGAGGAAGACCGTGATTTTGTGCTGAATTATTGTGTTTCGCAGTCGATGGCTGGTATAGATCATGAGGTAGATTATCGCGCACTTAAAGAGGATGGTTCATATCTTTGGATACGTGATGTTGTGCATGTCGTGCGTAAACCAAATGGTGATGTAGATTGCCTCGTAGGATTTATGTTTGATATTTCCGAACGTAAAAAACAAGAAGAACAGTTACAAAAATTGCAACGTCAGCTCGAAGAATATTCATATAAAGATGGCTTAACCGGTATTGCCAATCGACGTTTGTTTGATGACTTTTATCAACGCGAATGGTTGAACGCGATACGCACACAAAAGCCACTGAGTTTAATTCTGATCGATTTGGATTATTTTAAACAATACAACGACTTGAATGGTCATGTGATTGGGGATACCTGTCTGCGTCAAATTGCGAAAAGTTTGGAATCTTGTTGTACACGACCTCGTGATTTAGTCGCGCGTTTTGGTGGTGAGGAATTTGCTTGGATTTTACCAGAAACCAATGAGGCAGCAGCAGCAGTGATGGCCGATAGAATTATGGAGGCCGTGCGTGCTGCACGATTACCGCATAAAGCTTCAGCGGTGTCTGAACTCGTCACACTCAGCATGGGGGTAAAAACCATTATTCCATCAGATCTAGATAATCGAATGCAATTTTTGGATCAGGTCGATAAAAACCTCTATGTAGCGAAAAGACAGGGGCGTAATCGCTATTGTGCTGCATAACATGGCTTTGCTGTTGTGACTTATTTTAAAGTTGCAGCAAGTTTTTAGTCAGTCGATATTTTATCGGCTGATTTTTTTGGGTGTAGAATATAAAAATTAAATGCTGAATACATAAGGCACAAAATAAAAGACCGACGATTCGAGTGATGATGAAATCGTCGGTCAAAAAATCGATTTCAAATTTAAGTGATGGCTGCTGTTCATACTTAAATTCAAAATGAAACTTATTGCTTTTAAAAAGGTCACCGAAACATTGTGGATGCCGTCCAAATCATCGGTTGCTACAGACCTTGTACCCTATATAACGTAGCTGATTACAGATTGGTTGACATGAAAATGAAAAAAAATGCATTTTTTTTTATACTAGGTGTCAACTTCTTCTTGGGTTAGGGTCATGGTGTCTTTAACACGTTATTTTTTCTTGTTTTTTTTCATTTGTTTAATCATGACCTGTATTTGCGGTGTGATCGCAGCATTATTGCCACAGGGTGTGGGTGGTATTTTAACGGTCATACCCTACCTGATTGCCATGATCGTGGTGTTATTTCGGTTTTTAAATAAAAATCAGAGAGCACCGACACAGGCAGAACGTAAAAAATTTACCCTAGGTTTTAGCCTGATTTTTTGGTTATATAATTTTGGTTTTGTACTTTTGGGTATCGTAATTTTTTCAAGAAAAGATCCTGAAATTTGGCAAAATTTAATGCTCTATATTCAACATCCTCAGTTTATGAGTTTAATGGTGATCATGTTGTTGCTGATGGCTATCCCTTTGTATTTAATCACCTATTGGTTTTATGGTCCGCAAGCACAGCGGATGGCTGCTCAAAAGTTTGGTGCATAAAGCTTGATCGTTTGGTGATCTTGTTCTATAGATAATAGTATTATTTCATATAGATAAGAACAAATTATGCATCAGCCCACAGTACTGCTGACGGGTGGCAGCGGTTTTATTGGCACACATCTCATCAAGGCACTTTTAGCTGCGGATTATAAAGTGATTGGGCTCAGTCGTAAGGCTGGGCGTATTTCTACATCGCCACATTTAACTTGGGTACAGCAGCTCGATCAAATTCCTCATGACAGAATTGATTATGTGATTAATCTTGCAGGTGAAAGTATCGGCAAAGGTCGCTGGACAGAGACGCGTAAACAGCAATTATTAGAAAGTCGGGTCAAAACCACGGAAGCGCTGTATCAATATTTACGTAAACGTAAAATTTTTCCGAAATGCATTATTTCAGGTTCGGCTGTTGGCTATTATGGTATTGATATTGAAGAACAATGGACAAAAGTGTGCGATGAAAATGCTGCACCACAAGCCATTTTTATGTCAGAGCTATGCCAAAGTTGGGAGCAAGTCACACGCCAATTTCCTGAACAAAATACCATTATCACACGACTAGGTGTGGTCTTGGCTGAAGGTGGCGGAATCTTACCGCAAATGCTGCGACCGATTCAGCTCAATTTGGTCAACAAAATAGGTTCCGGTCGGCAGCCTTTTGTGTGGATACATATACAAGATGTGATCCGAAGTATGCTGTTTTTAATGAAACAAGCAGAGAAAAAATATGGGTTGCTTGAACCTACGCCAATTGATCCGCATATTTTTAATTTAGTTGCGCCGGAAAAAACGACGCAGGCTCAGTTTGCGCAGATTGCAGCACGTCAATTAGCCAAAAAGCCGTGGCTCAATGTGCCTGCAACTATCTTTAAAATTTTATTGGGTGAGCAATCGCAATTAATTTTAAATGGTCAATTGGTTCAGCCAGCCGCATTATTACAGCAAGGCTTTGAGTTTAAATTTCCGACGTTAAAAGAAGCCTTACAGGATTTATTGGCTTAATTGAAATTGGCCTATTGACCATTAGTCGACGCTTAATAACGCATCTTGAAACAGGCGAGTCGGACTATAGTGGTCTGCATTGAATGAAGGCGTTTCCCCAGTCATCAGTTCAGCCAATAACTGAGCTGAAGCTGGTCCCATGCATAAACCATTTCTAAAATGCCCAAAATTTGCCCATAGATTGTCGTAATTTGGCATCTGCCCAATATACGGAATCCCTTCAGGGGAAGATGGACGCAGGCCAGCCCAAGACTTCACAATCGGAAAGTTGGCAAGCTCTGGTACCATGTCAAAGCAGGATTCTTGAATATGCCGCAAGGTTGCATCTGTGGTCTGAGTATCAAAGCCACATTGGCGCATACTTGAGCCGCAAACCACATGACCGTCTTGGCGTGGAATTAAGTACATGACCTTATTCATGCACATGGTCGGCAACCAGTTCTGCGGAGTTTTAAAGAGAAGCATTTGTCCCTGCACGGGTTGTACGGGTATCTCAATGTCTAGTTGTTCACTCCATGCGGCTGACCAAGCGCCCGTGGCAATAACGAATTGATCTGCTGTATGTTGCGTACCATCTGCGGTGGTGATGGACTGGATACGATTGTCCGAACGGTTTAATTGGCGGATCGGGCAATGTTCATAAATCTGAACTTTGGGATGCTGCTGTAAATAAGCCGTTAATGACTGCAAAAGTCGTGGATTACGGATGTTGGCTAATTGCGAAAAATAAATGCCATGTGCAAAGCGTGCTGAAATGTGAGGATTAATCTGCTCAATTTGATCGGATTGTAAATAATCAGCGTGTTGCATTGGGTCTTGGTGCAAACGGGCATAATCTAAGCCAATTTCAAAATCATCTTCATCAAAAATCAACATGCCAGTTTCATGAATTTCAAAATCAATCCCAGTCATAGGTTTTAATTTTTCATTCCATTTTTGGTAGCTCTGCTTGCCATAACGTGCGAGCGCATTGACTTCATTGGGATATCGCCACGGATACATCGGGGAGAGGATGCCACCACCGGCCCATGATGCAGCGGAACCTGTGCGTTGTTGGTCGAAAATTGTCACCGTACAACCACGTTCAACCAATTCCAATGCGGTGAGTAAACCACTAACACCCGCCCCAATAATGGCAATATTCATGTTCTTTTAACCGATGAATGTATAAGTTTGATCTAAACTTCAGCAATGCCGAAGTTTTTCTTCCATGACTGTTTTTTGAATTTTACAGAGATAAAAAAGCCTTCCTGAACGTTACCATTTCAGGAAGGCTTTGCAGGTTATTTCATGTCTTTCAACATGAGTGCTGCATCTTCAGCAAAGTAAGTCCAGATCCCATCTGCACCTGCACGGCGGCAGCTCATCAGCGATTCGATAATCACGTTTTCAGACAGCCAACCATTTTGAATGGCACCTGCCAACATGGCGTATTCGCCACTCACTTGATAGACAAATGTTGGAACACCGAAATTATCTTTGACTTCACGGACGATATCTAAATACGGCATACCCGGTTTTACAATCACCATGTCGGCGCCTTCTTGGATATCGAGTGCGATTTCATGTAAAGCTTCTGCACGGTTACCGATGTCCATTTGATAGTTATATTTATTGCCACCTTTGAGGTTGCTTGAAGAACCTACCGCATCACGGAATGGCCCGTAAAAGCTAGACGCATATTTTGCAGAATAAGCCATGATGTTGGTATAGATATGACCATTGGCTTCAAGCGCTTGGCGGATTGCACCGATACGACCATCCATCATGTCACTTGGTGCAACTACATCTGCACCCGCTTCGGCATGGCTGAGCGCTTGTTTAATTAAGCATTCAACGGTTTCATCATTCAGTACATAGCCGGTATCATCAATAATCCCGTCTTGACCATGTGTGGTATATGGGTCGAGTGCACCATCAGTGATGAGAACCATTTCTGGTAGTTCTTTTTTTAATAAGCGGATGGTGCTTTGGACTAAGCCATCTTCATGCCAAGCTGCTTCAGCCGTTAAGCTTTTGTCTTCCTGTGGTGTAACTGGGAACAAAGCTAATTTTGAAACACCCAATTCGAGTAAACGTTCTGCCTTTTTTAGTAACAAGTCAGCAGATAGACGCTGTACGTTTGGCATGCTTGGAATGTCTTGAGTTTGTTGCTGGCCTGGCAACACAAATACTGGATAAATGAGATGATCAGTCGTCAGTTGAGTTTCACGCACCATGGCACGAAGCTGGTCATTTTTACGAATGCGACGCATGCGGGTAGCAGGAAAAGCTGGACGATTGAACGTATAGGTCATAACAATCTCATTGATCAGTATTAAACTTTGACTATTGTAGACGCATAATGAGGGTTTGGCGCACCCCGTATTATTTTTTTATTCAATGACAGCGATTCGAGTAGGCTATGACAGATGTAAATAAGAGTTGGACCGGTAATATTGACCTAAACTCGAAGATTGAAATCGATACTTTATTAAATAACATTGCTCAAGCATTTAACAGCTCCCCATTTTTTGTACACAATGCCATGAAAATGACGGTGATTGATGGTCAGATCGAAGCACGTGTGGATATGGCCAGTAATTTAATTGGAAATGTCGCATTCCAAATTTTACATGGTGGTGTTGCGGCAACTTTACTCGACAGTATCGGTGGTATTTCAGCGATGGCTGAATTGTATAAAAAGGCCACAGCTGAAGATCTAGCAGAAACGAGTAAAAAGGTATCTCGCTTAGCGACCGTCGATATGCGTGTGGATTATTTGGCGCCAGGACGTGGACAGTATTTCGTTGCACGAGCTGAAACCTTACGTTTAGGCCGTAAGGGTTGCACTATGCGTATGACCATGGTCAATGATGAAGGTAAAGTGATTGCAACGGCGATTGCATCGTATGCTTATTAAGCCATTCTTAAGTTAACACATTCAAAATAATGAAAAAATAAAGTCCAGTATTGGCAGCAGGGCATGATTTTATCCTGTTGCCGACGAAAAAAAGACTGACGAGTTACATTTTCTATTCTCAGGATATGATTTTTTAGCTTTAAAATGCCGGAAAATTGAAGAAGATAGACTTTCTCACGACACCATTATCTGACAGCAAAGTTGACATGCTTTGCAAAGCTCATGATGCCATGACCAAGTCTGCTAGATTTAGGACAAATCTATGACAGATACCGTTAGTAACCTGCCAGAAACCCCATCTACAAAGCAGCCCACCGATCAGGAATTAAAAGCACGCAGAAAAAAAGGCCTTGGTATAGTGGCTGTATTGATCGTGATTGCTTTGGTGATGTATTTGATTTGGTCAATATTTCTAAATCATTCCGTCAGTACCGATAATGCCTATGTCGGTGCAGAAACAGCGTCGATTACCTCGATGGTCACGGGGCAAGTGGCAGATGTTTTGGTGAGTGATACGCAGCAAGTGAAAAAAGGCGATGTGCTTGTTCGCATTGATGCGCGCGATGCTGAAATTGCCTTAGCTCAGGCACAGGCTGAATTACTTAAAGCAAAACGCCAATACAAACAAACTGCGGCGAATAGTAGTTCTTTAAACTCACAAATTTTTGTCAGTGATGATGCAATTCATAGTGCAAGCGCACAAGTGGCGAAGGCACAAGCCGATCTGAATAAAGCACAAGATGAATTACAACGTCGTCAACAATTGGCAGCTTCAGGTGCGATTTCTAAAGAAGAATTAAGCACAGCGCAGAGTGCTGTGAATACGGCTAAAGCCAGTTTTGATGTGGCTCAAGCAGGACTTGCTCAAGCCAAATCTAGTCAAAAAGCGGCACAAAGTAATAAAGCGGCAAATGATGCATTAATTCAAGACAGCAATGAAAATTCAACCCCAGATGTTTTAATTGCACAAGCACGTCTACAACAAGCTCAGTTGGACTTAGAACGTACACAAATTAAAGCACCCTTTGATGGTGTAGTGACACGTCGCAATATTCAAGTTGGGCAACGCATTGCACCGGGAACGTCATTAATGATGGTGGTGCCTGTCTCTCAGTTATATGTCGATGCCAACTTTAAAGAAAGCCAATTGGCAGGGGTGCAAGCGGGTCAAAAAGTTGAACTGACGTCTGATCTGTATGGTGACAAAGTTAAATTTAATGGCATAGTCACTGGTTTTTCTGGTGGCACAGGTTCAGCATTTGCCTTGATTCCAGCACAAAATGCCACAGGAAACTGGATTAAAGTGGTTCAGCGTTTACCTGTGAGGATACGTTTAGATCCAAAAGAGTTGGCAGAACACCCACTACGTGTGGGGCTGTCTATGGAAGCGACGATTGACTTGAAATCGAAGTAATTGCCTATGAATCAGCAAATGCAAATGACTGACCTGAAAGGTGGTCGTCTGATTCTCGCTGCCTTGGTCTTGGCATTGGCGAACTTTATGGTTGTGCTCGATATGACCATTGCCAATGTTTCAGTGCCGCATATTACCGGTAGCCTTGCAGTATCGGCATCCCAAGGGACATGGGTCATTACCTCCTATGCTGTGGCAGAAGCGATTTGTGTGCCATTAACCGGTTGGCTCGCTGGGCGCTTTGGTTCTGTACGGGTTTTTGTGATCAGCCTGTTTGGCTTTACGGTATTTTCGATACTGTGTGGTTTATCGACCAGTTTGGAAATGTTGGTGTTTTGCCGAATTGGGCAAGGTTTGTTTGGTGGCCCGATTATGCCACTGAGCCAAACGTTGTTAATGCGTATTTTCCCTCCTGAAAAGCAATCCCAAGCCATGGGGATGTGGGCAATGACTACCGTCGTTGGTCCCATTTTAGGTCCAATTTTGGGTGGTACGATCAGTGATAATTTATCTTGGCATTGGATTTTCTTTATCAATATTCCTGTCGGGATCGGTTGTGCTATCGCAGCGATGCGCTTACTGAAAACGGCTGAAACTCCAACGCAGAAATTGAAAATAGACCGCGGTGGCTTACTGCTGTTGGTGTTGTGGATCGGTGCCTTGCAATTGATGTTGGACTTAGGCCATGAGCGAGATTGGTTTAATCATCCATTTATCGTGGTGTTGGCACTGACGGCATTTGTCGGGGTGATCGTTTTCACGATTTGGGAGTTGACTGAACGGCATCCAGTGGTGAATATACTGCTGTTTAAGTACCGAAGTTTTACCATTTCGGTCTTGGCTTTGGCCTTTGGTTTTGGTGCCTTCTTCGGCAGTATTGTCCTGATTCCGCAGTGGTTACAGATAAACTTGGGCTATACCGCAACGTGGGCAGGCTATCTCACCGCAACGATGGGCGTCGGTAGTCTGACCATGTCGCCAATTGTTGCGAAGCTTGCAACCAAATACGACCAACGTGCTTTGGCGAGTTTTGGTTTAAGTATTTTGGGCGGTGTAACCCTTATGCGCGCCTTTTGGACCACGGATGCGGACTTTATGGCTTTGGCTTTACCGCAAATATTACAAGGTTTTGCCGTGCCATTTTTCTTCATTCCCTTGTCAAATATGGCCTTAGCATCTGTACTGCCACAAGACATGGCATCTGCAGCAGGTTTGATGAACTTCTTAAGAACCATGGCAGGGGCAATTGGAGCCTCGATTGCAGTAACCATTTGGGATGATCACACCAAAGTCGCACGCAGTGAAATGGTCAGTAATTTACATGTTACTGAGGTACAAAATACCTTGGTGAATCATGGAATGAGTTCAGAAGCTGCTTTGGGATATATCTCCAGTTTGGTGGATAAAGAAGCCTTAACGCTTTCAGCCAATCATGTGTTCTTAGTCTTGGCAGGTGTCTTTATATTCGCTGCACTGATCATTTGGCTCTGTCCACGACCTAAAGCAGGTGTGGGTGGTGGTCATGCACATTAAATATTATCAAGTATAAAAAAACCGCTCAAATGAGCGGTTTTTTTTATTGCATACGGTGTTGATTGAAAAAAATTAAAGGTCCGAGCGCGCCCGTTTGAGTGCAGACTGCCACTGAGCCAAATGAAATTCACGTTGATCAGCATTCATTTTTGGTTCAAAAGCACGTTCTAATTGCCATGATGCGGCAATTTCATCAAGATTTGAAAACACACCCGCTTTGAGTCCAGCCATTGCGGCAGCGCCCCATGCTGTTGATTCTAAAAGTTTAGGACGCAGTACAGGCACATTTAAAATATCGGCCTGAAATTGCATCAGCATATCATTGCTACTGGCACCGCCATCGACTCGGAGTTCTTTAAGTGGACTAGACAGGTCTGACTGCATGGCGGTCAATACATCCGACACTTGAAAGGCAATGGCCTCTAGGGCGGCTCGAGCAATGTGGGATTTATTTGTACCACGTGACATTCCACAGAGGAGGGCGCGGGCATCACTGTCCCAATGCGGAGCACCTAGTCCAGTAAAGGCTGGAACCAAAACCACGCCATCGGTATGCTCCACTTGGCACGCGAGTTTTTCAACATCACTGCTTTTTTGAATAATCCCTAAACCATCTCTTAGCCATTGCACGATTGCGCCAGCCATAAACACACTACCTTCAAGTGCATAATGGGTTTGACCTTGAGCTTGCCATGCAAGTGTTGAGAGTAATTTATTATGGCTATATTGAACTTCAGTGCCGGTATTAAAGAGCATGAAACAGCCTGTACCATAGGTGTTTTTTGCTGTTCCTGCTTCAAAGCATGACTGTCCAAATAGCGCAGATTGCTGATCACCTAAAATGCCGGTAATGGGAATGTTTGCGCCAAGTAAACCTGTAGCGGTATCTGCAATATATTCATCTGAACTGATGATTTTAGGAAGGACCGAAAGGGGAATATCAAATAATTCTAAGAGTTCTTCATCCCAAGCTTGTTGCTGCAAGTTCATTAGCATGGTTCGTGAGGCATTGCTTGCTTCAATCACATGCTCTGCACCTTGTGTCAGGTTCCACACCAACCAACTGTCAATCGTGCCGAAAGCCACATGACCTTGCTCAGCGAGTTCACGTAGACCTTGAGTGTGTTCCAATAACCAGACCAATTTCCCAGCACTAAAATAGGGGTCAATGCGTAAACCGGTCTTTTTGTGAATGAGGTCATTGAGGTTTTGTTGAGTTAGTTGCCCACACCACTCGGTTGCACGGCGGTCTTGCCAAACAATTGCAGGAGCAAGTGGTTGACCTGTGCGTTTATCCCAAACCACAGTGGTTTCACGCTGATTGGTCAGGCCAATGGCTTTGATGTCTTTGGCGAGGATACGAGCAGATGCGAGGGCTTGTTGCACGACGGCAATTTGTGTACTCCAAATTTCTTGAGCATCTTGCTCCACCCAGCCCGAATGAGGAGTTTGAATATGGGTTTCCCGTTGAGCTGTAGCTTGAACTTGTCCATGTTCGTTGAAAATGATCGCACGACTTGAAGTCGTTCCTTGATCGAGTGCCAATAAAAAGCTCATATATTTTTCTTTTGTGGTCTTGAAAAATAAAATATTAACGCAATTATGTAATTAAGCGCAGATCAATGTGTAATTGTTTCGAAATTGCATCGCAATTTTTTGAAGTTATGCTATGATGACGCTACTTTGGGGATGTTTCTGGCTTCGACGCTGGTGATGAAACTCATAGATGCATGTCGAGAGCGCATTTTCTCTCGTAAATCAAATTTGCATATTTTAGTCGCAAACGACGAAACTTACGCTCTAGCTGCCTAAGGGCAGCTTGTCCGCATCCCTGAATACTTGTGGTTAGGGGTCCCGACTGAAGCGAACGCACACAAGTCCGTATAAGATCAAGCCTTGGGGTCTTATACTAAATCTTAAAGGATCGCGATTTGTACCCTGTTCGTCGGGTCACAAAGAGCTAAATCAATAGACGATATCTAAGCATGTAGTATTCTCGAGCGTAGTGCTGGCGGACGCGGGTTCAACTCCCGCCATCTCCACCAAAATTCAAAAAAGTCGAACCTTCGGGTTCGGCTTTTTTATGATTAATTAAAAACATTTTTTGGTACAACAATGACTCAAGTCCAGCTTCAAGAACTGCAAAAACAACTCTGGAATATTGCCAATACTTTGCGCGGTAAAATGGGGGCAGATGAATTCCGTGATTACATTTTGGGCTTGATCTTCTACAAATATTTGTCTGAAAAAATTCAAAATAATGCCAACGACATTTTGGCGCCTGATCAAATTAAGTTTGCAGAATTGGTCGAAGATACTGCAAATAATCATGCATATTTGAGTGCTGTGCGTGAAGAATGTCTTGCCAGTATGGGCTATTTCTTAGCGCCACAAGAATTGTTCCATAGTATGGCAACATTGGCTCGAGCAAAAAAATACATTTTGGATGATGTAATTAAAACCCTTAAGGCAATTGAGCAAAGTACGCTGCGTACAGATGCGGCAGATGATTTTTCGCATTTGTTTGAAGACATGGATTTAAGTTCGACCAAGTTAGGAAATACGCCTGATGACCGCAATGAGCTGATTAGCCGTGTGATCGTACATTTGGACGATATTAATTTTGATCTATCGAATACTGAGTCTGATATTTTAGGCGATGCTTATGAGTTTCTCATTGGTGAATTTGCTTCAGGTGCTGGTAAAAAAGCAGGTGAGTTTTATACACCGCAAATGGTTTCGACTTTGCTTGCAAAACTTGTCACCTTAGGTAAAGAACGTCTACGCAGTGTATATGACCCGACTTGTGGTTCAGGATCTTTATTGCTACGTGTAAAGCGTGAAGTCGGCGATGTGGATGCGATTTACGGTCAAGAAATGAATCGTACGACCTATAACTTGGCGCGCATGAACATGATTTTGCATGATGTGCATTATTCAAAGTTTGAAATTAAGCAGGAAGATACTTTAAAACGTCCACAGCATATGGAACTGAAATTTGATGCGATTGTAGCGAATCCACCATTTTCGGCAAAGTGGTCTGCGAGTGAGTCATACTTAAGCGATCCGCGTTTCCGTGATTTTGGCAAGTTAGCTCCAAGTTCTAAGGCAGATATGGCGTTTTTACAGCACATGCTTTATCAGTTAGATGAAAATGGGACTTTGGCGATTGTACTGCCGCATGGGGTTTTGTTCCGTGGTTCGAGTGAAGGGCACATTCGTAAGCATCTAATTGAAAAGTTAAATGTGATTGATACGATTATTGGTTTGCCTGCCAATATTTTCTATGGCACGACTATTCCAACCTGTGTGTTGGTGTTGAAGAAAAACCGTGAGCATAGCGACAATATTTTATTTATTGATGCGAGCAACGAGTTTGATAAGCAAAAGAATCAAAACAAGCTTTTGCCAGAGCATTTAGATAATATCGTTGGTGCATTTGAAAACCGTCAGAATATTGAAAAATATGCATATGTAGCGAGTCTGCAAGAAATTGCTGATAATGATTACAATCTGAATATTCCGCGTTATGTAGATACTTTTGAAGCAGAAGAAGAAATTGATTTAGATGCAATAGCGAAACAGCTTCAAGCCTTAGAGGTTGAAAGTCTAAAAACTGATGCAGAAATTTCTAAGTTTTGTGCAGAACTCGGCATTGATTCACCTTTTGCGGAGGTGAAGTAATGGCTTCACCTAAGTTACGGTTTAAAGAATTTGATGGTGATTGGTCTACATCAAAAATAGATACAATTGCATTAGTGAGTTCAGGTGGTACACCGAGTAGAGCAAATCCAGAATACTGGGATGGTTATATTCCTTGGGTAACAACAAGTTTAGTTGATTTCAACGTGATTCATTCAGCAGAGGAATTTATTACGAAAGAAGGAATAAATAATTCATCAGCTAAGTTGTTTCCTAAAGATACTATTTTGATGGCTATGTATGGACAAGGGATTACCCGTGGGAAGGTTGCCATTTTAGGTATTGAAGCAACTACAAACCAAGCTTGCTGTGCAATTAAATTAAAAGATGGTTTTAATACGCAATTTATTTTTCAGAACTTAATGAATCGTTATGATGAAATACGTGATTTGAGTAATGACGGTGGTCAAAAAAATCTAAGTGCTGGAATTATTAAAGATATTTCAATAAGTATTCCATCCAAAGAAGAACAAACTAAAATCGCTTCTTTTCTTTCCGCTGTGGATGAAAAAATTAATTTACTGACCCAAAAGCATGAACTACTGAGCCAATATAAACAGGGCATGATGCAAAAGCTGTTTAGTCAGCAGATACGTTTTAAAGCTGAGGATGGAAGCGAGTTTGGAGAGTGGAAACAATCTTTATTAGGACAAAACTGTCACATTACCACGGGGAAACTTGATGCAAATGCAATGAATGCAAATGGTAAATATAGATTCTATACTTGCGCTAAAAATTATTTTTATATTGATAACTTTGCATTTGATACCGAAGCATTACTTATTTCAGGAAATGGTGCTCACGTTGGTTATATTCACTATTACAAAGGAAAATTTAATGCATATCAACGGACATATGTTTTAGATGGCTGGGAACATAATATTCAATATGTAAAATATTATTTAGATAAATATTTGAAAATTAGGATAAATAGTGAAAAGAAAGAAGGAAATACTCCATATATAGTATTGTCTACATTAAATGAAATGCCATTCCAAATCCCTACTTTTGAAGAACAAACCAAAATCGCTAATTTCCTATCAGCCATTGATCAAAAAATTGAAGTCGTTGCACAGCAAATTGCACAAACTAAACAGTGGAAAAAAGGCTTGTTACAGCAGATGTTTGTGTGATTGTTATATGGTTTTATAAAATTCCTGCATTTATTCAAATGCGGGAATTTTTTTATTTAAGAAAGTACTGAAGGATTCCTAAAAGAAAAAACAGTGATCTGTATCATCAGTTTAGATGTTTGTTTGATGAATTTAAAAGATTGAAAAATATAATAAATCTATTAGAATCAATAGATATGCATACCAATAGTTAAAAACTGAGCAGTATTATAAATGTCGACCCAAAAAGAACTCGAACTCGAAAACCAATTTATAGCGCATTTAACAACTTTAGGGTACGAACGTGTTCAGTACAGAAACGAAACAGCTTTACTCCTAAACTTAAAAAATCAAATAGAGAAATTTAACGCACTGACTGCGCCACTTACACATGAGCAATGGGAACAGGTATGGAATTACCTGAGCAGTGAACATACGATTTTCGGCAAAGCCAAACTTTTGCGTGGTTCATACCAGCTTAAACATGATGATGGTACGACCCAAACACTGCGATTTTTAAGTGATGATGCAGAAAAAAATATTTTTCAAGTGACCAACCAAGTGACGGTTCAATACGGTGAGAGCGGTACAGAAACCAGCCGTTTTGATGTCACGCTATTGATCAACGGTTTTCCATTAGTACAAGTTGAACTTAAACGCAGTGGCGTAGAAATCGCACAGGCGTTTCACCAAGTGCATAACTACAGTAAAAATGCCTATACATCTGGACAAGGTCTGTTTGGATACATCCAGCTCTTTGTCATTAGTAACCGTGTAAATTGCTTATATTATTCACACGGTACGCCGCTGTTTGATTTTACATTTCCGTGGGCCGATGAAAACAACAAAGCAATTAATGATTTGAGTAAATTTACCGAAGCATTTTTAAACGCCGCACATATTACGAAAATGATCAGTAAATACATCGTTCAGCATCAAACCAATGAATGCTTAATGGTGCTACGACCTTATCAAGTCTATGCAGTTGAAAACATGATTCAGCATGTAAAAACCTCAACCGATCATGCCTATATTTGGCATACAACGGGTTCGGGTAAAACACTCACGGCATTTAAAGCCAGTGAAATCATGCGTCAGTTGCCAGAAATAGAAAAAGTAATTTTTGTTGTGGACCGCAAAGACCTCGATAATCAAACCACTAAAGAGTTCAATGCCTTTGTTCCCGACTGCGTAGACCAAACGACCAACACCAAAACATTGGTCGAACAGCTCATCGGTAAACGGCTGAACTCACGAAAAAATGAAAGCAATTTACTTACAGATAAATTGGTCGTGACGACCATTCAAAAGCTGAATAACGCAATTACACTCCCTAAATTCAGAGAATTGATCGCTGATTTGGCAGATAAAAAAGTCGTATTTATTTTTGATGAATGCCACCGCAGTCAATTTGGTGATACTCACCAAAATATCAAACGCTTCTTTAAACAGGCGCAAATGTTCGGTTTTACAGGCACGCCTATTTTTCCTGTGAACTGTCAAAGCATTGGTGGGGTGAAATACACCACAGAATTTCTATTTCCTAAACGGCTGCATAAATATGTGATTGTCGATGCGATAGCAGATAAAAATGTTTTACCTTTTCAAATTGATTATGTGGGGCAATTTACCGCTCATCAGGTGAATGCTGGTGATGAAAAAATACAAGGTATCGATACTAAAGAACTGTATGACAACCCTGAGCGCTTAGAAAAAATTGTACGTTATATTTTAAAAAATCATGACAAAAAAACGGCAAAACGCGAATTTTGTTCAATGTTTTGTGTCAGCTCAGTAGATGTCCTGCTTCAATATTATGCAATATTTGCCAAAGTCCAAGCAGAGTTGGTTGCAGAAGCGGACAAGAAGGAAGAAATTTATACCCCTTTAGTGATTGGTACGATTTTTTCTTTTGGAGCGCAGGACACGACAAACGACGCCAATGACTCCACAACAGGTACGATTTCTGAAGAAGAACTAGAACAGCCGAGTCAAGTTGATATGGGGCGTAAAGCGCAACTTGAACGGATCATTGCAGAATTCAATATGCGCCATCTGACTAGCTATAACTGTGACGAAGGATTTTATGAATATTATAAAAATCTAGGTGATCGCGTTAAGTACTTCAAAGTACCTAAACCACCTAAAGAAGTTGGGGAGCTGAAAGGGCCACCAATTGACTTGCTGTTGGTGGTGAATATGTTCCTGACAGGTTTTGACTCATTGCCACTCAATACGATTTATGTCGACAAGAACTTAAAATATCACGGATTAATTCAGGCTTTTTCGCGTACAAACCGTATTTACAAACCAACTAAAGCTTTTGGTAATGTCGTGTGTTTTAGAAATTTAAAGCAGGCAACAGATAAAGCTCTTTCTACTTTTGCAGACGACCAAAATTTTGAACCAGTGATTGTGCCACCATTGGATCAACAATTAGCAGAATTTAATAAGTGTGTTAGTGAATTAAGAAAAATAACACCTGAGTGTCAGTCAGTAGATGATCTAAAACTCGAAAGTCAGCAGTTGCAGTTTATTCAAGCTTTTCGTGATGTGATTCGTCTACATTCACAACTGAAAATGTATACAGACTTTGATGTTGATAACGCAGTTATAGTGCCGCAAGAACTTGAAGACTATAAATCTAAATATAAAGATTTATATGACAGAATAAATAAAGGTACAGCAGTTGAAAAAGATTCAGTGCTACGTGACGTGAATTTTGCTTTAGATTTTATTATTAGTGATTATGTAAATCAGGATTATATTTATACATTATTAAATATGATTGCTGCTGCGCCACCGTCCTCGATTCAAAGAGCGAAACAGCAGCAACAACTCCAATCTTTACTCAGTAATGACCGAAAAATGTATAAAAAAATGGATTTGATTCAGAAATTTATTGATGAACAAATACCACGAATGCTGAATGGCCAAAGTGTTCAAGATGCATTTAAGCAGTTTTGGGATGCAGAAAAACAGCAAGCCTATGATGTCTTTTGTAAAGATGAAAATCTTGTGATTGATGAATTTAAAAAAGTGGTTCAACGATTTGATTTTACTGAACGTTTTCCGCACGCACATGAAATTCGTCCATTGCCCAAAAATAAGCCTTCAGCACTGGTGAGTAAAGTCTATTTTGAGGGATTGCATCAGAAAACCAATGCGATTTTAGAAAAATATGATTTACGGATTTAAACGTTAAGCTAAGTTATGAAAAATATTTGCTTAAAAGGAGGATTCTTTTTTTATGGAATTTAAGAACCTTATCCTGTTTATTCAATAATTGTATGATTAAATTTCTTAGAATAAATATGATTTAAAAACAAATCACAAAGTGAGGCGAAAATTAAATTTCGCGCCAAACTTCATTCTTATCTTTCAATGAAATCACAAAGTTAAATTTGTCATCATTACTTACCAAAAGGCCTTCTGGCGTTTGCATAATCACTTTTAGAACGGTACCAGTTTCAAAAACCAAAGGACTGCAATTTTCTTTATTTAATGTAATTGGTTTGAGTAATTCAACAATTGCACTTTCCATTTTACTTCCCCAAGCATAGGTTGTTAATTGAACTTAGCATATTATTGGTGAAGAAACATGTTTTGTAAATGACGTGAGCTACATCGCAGAAAATATTTTAGAGAATTCCATAACTTAAGTTTAAATAATGGTTAAATAAATTATGGTTTTTTAATCTATTGATATCAAAAATAATTTTAAAATATGACAATCTTTTTAACTGTAATTATATGTCCTAAGATGCGTCTTTTGTTCCACAAACAATGACCAGATCATCAAAAGGGCATGATTAATAATGAATTTAAGGTGAACTTCAGTTTTCATGCTTAAGCTAACAGAATGATGTGTCGTCTTGTATTTGATTGTTAAATTTCAGATTAAACAGCGTTAAATATTCAATCTGAACAAGAAAATTAATGAAATAAAACTTATCATCAGCAACTCAAACTAAAAACAAAGATTCAGGGAAATGTAGGACTAATGTTTAAATCTTTTTTTCCAAATCCAAAATGGTTTTTTGGATCATTCCTTATATGGTTCGTGATCAATATTGTCTTGTGGTATAGCGGTGGCAATAGTTGGGGTACGATTTTTGGTTTACCTGCAAATTATCATCAAGCAGAGCTGCCTATTGGTATTAGCCGATTTTGGAGTCCCAAATTTTTATGGTTCTATGTTTGGTTTTTTGTAGCAACGGCGCTTTTTGCAGCCTTTTGGAAGATCAAATCAGATAATCCTTGGCAGCGATGGTCAGTGTGGGGAACCGCACTTATTCTATTTAATGTTTGGTTTAGTGTGGAATGTAATGTCGTGATCAATGCTTGGTATAACCCATTCTATGACCTGATCCAGAAAATGCTTT
This sequence comes from Acinetobacter sp. YH12218, assembly GCF_013417925.1. Lineage (NCBI taxonomy): Bacteria > Pseudomonadati > Pseudomonadota > Gammaproteobacteria > Moraxellales > Moraxellaceae > Acinetobacter > Acinetobacter sp. YH12218. Next base: position 25,183 of record NZ_VPDB01000013.1, on the reverse strand, counting down.
CAGGTGGTGGGGGCGAAGTGACGATGCTATATTCTGAGATACTGACTTTTCTCTATGTGGCCATGGTGTATGTCACACTGGCGGTATTGAACCTGTTTTTCGTCAGTCATTATGTTTTTCGTTGGCGTACCGCAATGAATGACTTTTATACTGCGCATTGGGAAAAACTGAGAACCATCGAAGGTGCCTCACAGCGTATTCAAGAAGACACGATGCGTTTTGCGAGAACCACAGAAGGACTTGGGGTTAGCTTAGTTGAATCGGTGATGACCTTAATTGCATTTCTACCTGTGCTGCTAACTTTATCAACACATGTAAAGAAATTACCTGTCGTGGGGGAAATCGCCTATGCATTGGTTTGGGCGGCAGTCCTTTGGGCGGTTTTAGGGACGGTTATTTTAATGCTGGTGGGTTATAAACTACCGGGTTTGGAGTTTAATAATCAAAAAGTCGAAGCGGCATATCGTAAAGAGTTAGTTTATGGTGAAGATCATGCAGATCGAGCAGACCCTTTCACATTAAAAGAATTATTTACTAAAGTTCGTTTTAATTATTTTAGACTGTATTTCCACTACGCTTATTTCAATCTGGTTCGTATTTGGTACATGCAACTGGATAATATTTATGGATATTTTATTTTGTTTCCAAGTATTGCTGCGGGAACAATTACGCTCGGTATATTAATGCAAATTTTAAATGTCTTTGGGCGTGTACGTGATTCCTTCCAATACCTGATTTCCTCATGGACAACCATTATCGAATTAATGTCTATTTATAAGCGTTTAAGAGCATTTGAAGAAAAAATTAACAATTGAGTTTATAAATTTAAAAAAAACCTGCAATAAAATGCAGGTTTTTTTATGACATTAATTTTAAGTTAATATATTCAAATAAAATCAATAGATTAACATTTTTAGATGAGCTGTTTTTTTTACTCGATTCCATATTGTCGCTCGAATCCTAGATAAGCCTAGTTTTATATCATGATTAATAATAGAGGCTTGTTCTGATGGCAGATTTGATAAGCACATAGCGATACATAAATGCTTGCGAAATAACCTAAAAGGGAACGATGATGACCGTTCACCAAGGATAAACAAATACACTTAAATAAAATGTGAAATTCATCAAATTAAAATTAACAACATATGCACACATCTCAAACGTGTACGATTTTAGTGATTAAATTTATAAAAATAATAAATAAAATCAAGATTATAAAATTGTGAAAGGCACTAAATTACGCTATTTTTTAAGGGTGAATTTTTTGAGATTTTTGCTGTGAATTTAAAGGCAATTTTATGGGTGGGGAGTATTGGATTTGCATTACATGGTTGTACAACCATGCAGAGTTTAAACCCAAATTCATTTAATCATTATGCATCACCACAAGAAGTGATTAATCAAAAAGGGCTAAATAGCTCAAATGGGAAGGCGAAAGAATACGTCTATGATTGGGGGCCACAAAAGAAAAATATGGAAGCAGAATCAGTTATACCCAAGCAAAATATGAGCAGTTACTGCCAAGCCAAAAATGGCAAATTTATTCAACTGAATAAAAGCAATTTGAACCAAGTCAAAAATGCATGGAGTCGTAAATTATTAGCGACCTATAGCAGTATAAAACAGGGCACAGGCGTATTTCAGTGTAGTCAGGCAGATGGACAACGCTGGATGGTTGCAATTGAACCCGTTTCAGAGCGTAAATCAAATGACCGTTCTGAAACCCGCTTAGTGAGTTTGTATACAGCAATTATTGGACCCGAAGAACGTCGCAAAAACTATAATAAACAAGAAGAAACTGTAGCTAAAAAAGCCACACCAAGCAAAGCAAAAGCAAAAGCAACGACAACAAAAAGCAATGCGAAAGATGAAGCAAAAAAAGAAGTAGAGACTAAAAAAGAAACCAAAGCCAAAGAGCCTGAAAACAAACCTATAGTGAAACCAGTTGCTGAAACATCTCAGCAGATACAAATGCGCTTATATGTGAATGCACGACGCGATCTGAATGCCGGAAAAAACCAAGTCACCGCTTGTAATAATGCACAGCGCGCTTATAGCTATGGCAAATTAAATGGTGCAAATGCCAATAGAGCCTATGCTGAATCAGGTATGCTCGTTGCAAAATGCTTAACCTCAGTGCCTGCATATAGCAAAAGTTATCCAAACGCCAATGCAAGAGCAAAAGGCATCCTACAAAACTTAGCGACCAACTATAACCACGCAGGGGCAAAAAATATGTTGAATCGTATGAAATAAACTTCAACAGGATAAAAGCCATTTGGGGAAATAAGCTTTTATCCTGATCCATTCATGTACTCAGACAAAGTTTTTACAAAATAATAAGGAAAAACCATGAGTTCAGTAAATGAAACTTATTTTAATGCACCATTATTTGACCGAGAATTAACAGAGATTACAGTCAATATCGAGCAAACACCCTTCTTTTTGAATGATCGAGGGCATCCAACATATTTAGCATCACTTGGGGCAGGGATTCATTTAATTACCGAGTCACCAACCAATGCGCAAATGACGATGGGAAATCCCTACACGGTTCCTTCCGAAATTTCGACGATAATTACCGATTGGGGCGAGCAAACGGAGCTTGATTTTGAAGAGCAACACTTCGAGTTTATGCCATTGGTGGCAACCAGAGAAACCGCGGCAGCTTTTGGCATCACCCTAATCCATGCAGGTGAAGCGATTCAGATTCATTCAAATCAAAAACTACTGTCAGAAATTCATTATGAATACGGCATGATGGCAGGGCATTATTTGCCTTATGAAAATGCAACATCAAATTTAAATGGCTGTAAAACTTTAACGCCATTTGTCATTACTGATTTAGAACACCATGATTTTCCGCATATATTTAGCGCGACCGATCGGGATCAATTGCCACTCGTCATCTCAGTAGGACGCTATTTTCCAAATCTAGGCAAGATCTACTTGGCAGATTTATGGGTCAATCCGGGAGATGCTTTATACATTCCTGCGAAACCAAAATATTTGAATCCTGAGTTTATTGACCTACATAATAACCGTAATGCAGCACTTGCATGTTGGCGAGGGGATAGCAATAAATCGACATTGACCACCCATAGTTTGCTCGATACCCATGGACATTTTTATTGGTATTGGAATAGAAGGCCAACGATTCATCCTCTCATCTATGCACCGACTAGCAAAAATGAATAGTTGAGTTACACAGACCAAACAGCAAATACAGCACTTCATGATACAAAGGTGACTTAAGTTTTGGGAGTTTGGTCTATGGCTTACGGTTTATCTAAAAAAATACATCTACGTTTTTCCCGACCAGCAGGTTTGGCTTTATTGACGCTCATGATGCTCGGGACGACTCAGGTGAGTTTGGCGAGTCCGACGGTCGATCAGCTCAGTCAATGTTTAGTGAAATCGACCACTGCGGCGGATAAAACAGCAGTTTTACAATGGACTTTTTCAGCATTGGCAGCGCATCCAGATTTAAAACAATACAGTAATGTCAGTGATGCGCAAAAAACGCAACTCGATAAAAATCTGGCTCAAGTGATGCAGCGAATCTTGGTTGAGCAATGTTCTACACAAACGCAGGCCGTGATTAAAGCTGATGGTCTACAGGCTGTAGGTGATAGTTTTCAAGAGCTTGGTAGTATCACTGGGGATGAAATTTTAAAGACGCCTGAAATTAAACAACAACTACAAGGCGTACTCCGTTATGTCGATTTGAATAAATTGGTGACCAAATTTTTAACCCCAGAAATTTGGAATAAATTGGGTATTACCCGATAAGGTTTTTAAATTTGAAATACATATTTTTAAGTTAAATAATGATGTAAATGAGCGCTGTTTAGCGCTCATTTACATTATGGATTAGCTAATAATTATTCAAAAACCAGCACACTTTTACCTTTGGTATGACCTTCTATAATATCGCCATAGGCTTGCTGTGCATTCTTAAATTCATATTCACGGCTGACTGTCCATGTGAAACGACCTTCAGCAATTCCATCGACGACATGTTGTAAGTTTTTAGTGTTACGTTTAACCCATACTGGCTGAATTTTATTTGAAGATAATTTTCTAGCTGCAATACTTCCCATAAATCCGCCAACTTTGACCACAGCAAGAGAGGATTGAGTTGCTTCTTCCGAGCCGATCATATCAATAGAGACATCAAAAGGTGTTGGATGTACTGCTTTTAGACGTTCAACTAAACCTTCTCCATAAGTGACAGGTGTAGCGACTAGTTTGCGAATATAGTCTTGATTGGCTGCTGATGCTGTTGCGACAACCTCAATGCCTTTTTCTACTGCGAGCTGTACCACAATTGAACCGACTCCGCCTGAGCCGCCATGTACCAGTAAAGATTGAGCAGGGCCCGTTTCATCTAAAATGGTCATGGCCGTTTGTGCTGCGCCTGCAATTGTTCCCGCAATAGACCAATCAATATTTTGGGGTTTACGGATCAAATTTGCTAGTGGTACATCAATCACGGTTGCATGGGTAAAAGCACCGCCTGAACCGAGCACTTCATCGCCAACAGTCCATTCATTTTGAGAGCTGTCTACTTCTGCAATGATGCCTGCATATTCTGTACCAAAGGTTTGCGGTAGGGCCGCATGTTTAAATTCACCTGTCATGCGACGTGCGTCAATGGGGTTAATACCAGAGGCTTTAACGTGAATGCGTGCCATGCCTGCAGCTAGTGGAGGCAGTTCGTATTGTGCAAATTCGAGCACTTCAGGTTGGCCGTATTGGTGTGCTGCTAAGATGGTTGATTTCATTTTTGTGCCTATTCATATCTGGTTTTTTAAATCATGGTTGAATTATAGGCAGGTGGTGTTTATGGATTACAGAGCGAAATTTGCATTAGATTTTTCTATAAATAGAACAGTGCTTAAAATTAGTATGGATATGTGCACTGTTTTTGTTATTTTATTTTAGTGTGGAAATGAATGGAAAAATAAAAATGGTATTCCTAGTAAAGACATTTGTATCTATAAATTTATAAAGGGATAGTTATGATTAAGCAATTTATATGCGCGCTGATGGTTGTTTTGGGTTTTATACAAATGGCACAGGCAGAAGACCGATCGTTGAGTAAGCATTTTACAGCGTGTATGGACAAAGCTGGCGGTGTGACTGCAAGCATGGTGGAGTGCACAGCAGCGGAAACAAAACGTCAGGATATACGTTTAAATGAAGCTTATAAAAATTTGATGAACACCTTAAGCGCAACACGTAAAAAAGAACTGCAAAATACACAGCGTTTATGGATGAAGTATCGGGATGCGAACTGTAACTTTTATTATGATCCGAATGGCGGTTCAATTGTACGTGTAACCAGTGCTGGCTGTTTCATGGATATGACAGCAGAAAGGGCGAATGAGTTGGAGAATTTTTTAAAGTATTAATGATTAGCTCTCCTTTGCGGGATAGGAATTTAAAACTCGCTCACATTAATAATTTTCTAAAACCTCTCCCTAGCCCTCTCCTTGAAGGAGAGGGGACTTTCAATATTAAATTCATGTTGTTATATGATTCGTAATGAAAGCTCCTTCTCCCATTGGGAGAAGGCGGGGGATGAGGGTATCAGAAGTCACGCATAAAGAAAGACTTTGAAAGTTGAACACGTCCTAAGTCTTCGAGTTTAGCGATAGACGATACTTTTTTGATGGTCATGTTGTTTTTGGTGTGAAGTATTGGATTGATTGTAGGTTTAAATCATGCAATTGTAATACTTTGATTGGAATATGAAGCTTGGTTATATTTAAAAAAATTATTAGCATGGAAAAATCGATATCTTAGATGTGGTTTAGCTGTATTTTAAAATCATAAGAAAATTTAGTTTAAGAATAATTAATGCAATTATTTGATAAAAGAGGAATTATGAGTAAAGAAAGTAACTTTGAAAAATATGGACTTATATTAATTGGAATTATGGGGTTAGTTGGAGGAAGTGTAAAAGCTTATGAATTTTTTTTAGATAAAAATTTAAACTCTATCCCATCATTATCACCCAGCGAATATGATTTAAATTTGCAAAAAGAGGGGGTTCTAGATAAAAATTTTAGGTATACAAATAAGCCCATTGTCTATGAATTATATAGATCTACAACAAAAGAACTTAATAGGCACACTCCGATAGACATGGGTGATGGTGTGCTAATGACTCAAGCTTTAAAATTAAAAGGTATGTCTGCTTATAGTTATTCTCTTTCAATCGAAAAAAATAATCTTTCAGATCAAAGTGTAGAGTATTTTAATAATAACAAACACAATTTGAAATCAATATTCTGTAATCAAGTAAAAAAACATGTCCATTATAAAGTTAATAACATGATTGAGAAATTTATGTATTATGATGTGGCAGGAGAATTCCTATTTGAATACCAAATAAGAGCTGATGAATGCTAAGCTAAATAAGTGATAGAAACTGAATTATTGAAATTATATGTATGGTTGCATATTAAATAAAAACCCGCTTTCGCGGGTTTTTCTTCTAAAGAAAGATCAGCCTTAACCAATCAATTTCTTCATCAATTCATTTACTTGCGCAGGGTTTGCTTTACCTTTTGCTGCTTTCATCACTTGACCAACAAGACCGTTAAAGGCTTTCTCTTTTCCAGATTTAAACTCTTCAACCATCTTCTCGTTAGCAGCAAGCACGTCTTTAATAATTGCTTCAATCGCACCTGTATCAGTTTCCTGTTTCAAGCCTTTTTCAGCAATAATTTCGTCCGCAGTTTTGCCTTCTTCCCACATAAAGCCGAATACTTGCTTCGCAATCTTACCGTTAATCGTGTTGTCCACAATACGTGCAATCATGCCACCAAGTTTTTCTGCTGTTACAGGAGAGTCAGCAAGTTCTAGGCTCGCTTTGTTTAAAGCCCCTGAGAATTCGCCCATGACCCAGTTAGCAGCCACTTTACCTTGCGCAGCACCGCCAGCAGCTTTTACCACGTCTTCATAAAACTCAGACATTTCACGAGTAAGTGTAAGCACATGAGCATCGTACTCAGTCACACCAAAGTCAGCTACAAAACGCTCACGACGTGCAGCAGGCAGCTCAGGAAGGGCAGCACGAGCTGCTTCAATTTGTGCATCTGCAATCACAACAGGCAACAAGTCAGGGTCAGGGAAGTAGCGGTAATCGTTCGCTTCTTCTTTCGAACGCATTGAACGCGTTTCCATTTTCACAGGGTCGAATAAACGTGTTTCTTGGTCGATGGTGCCATCCCATTCCAAGATTTCCATTTGACGTTCAATTTCAACGTTAATCGCTTGTTCAATGAAACGGAATGAGTTGAGGTTTTTAAGCTCGCAACGTGTACCAAACGGTTGACCCGGACGGCGTAAAGACACGTTACAGTCCGCACGGAATGAACCTTCAGCCATGTTACCGTCAGAAATGCCTAACCAACGAACAAGCGTGTGAATCGCTTTAATGTAGGCAACCGCCTCTTCAACCGAACGCATATCGGGTTCAGAGACAATCTCAAGTAAAGGTGTGCCTGCACGGTTTAAATCGATACCAGATTGACCTTCAAATTGGTCATGGATCGATTTACCAGCATCTTCTTCAAGGTGCGCACGTGTTACGCCAATGCGCTTAACCGTACCATCTTCAAGTTGAATGTCGATATGACCCAAGCCCACAATCGGGTTGTCCATTTGGCTGATTTGGTAGCCTTTTGGAGAGTCAGGGTAGAAATAGTTTTTACGTGCAAATACAGAAGCTTGGTCGATGTAAGCATCGATACCCAAACCAAAGCGAATTGCAAGATCAACCACTTCTTTGTTGAGTACAGGCAATACGCCCGGCATTGCAAGGTCAACTAGGCTCGCTTGCGTATTTGGGTCTTGACCAAACGTAGTCGATGAACCTGAGAAAATTTTGGTATTGGTTGCAAGCTGAGTGTGAATCTCGATACCAATCACCACTTCCCAACCATCAATCAGGTTAGATTTTGGTTTCGCAGCGTTTTTAGCCATTATGCATTCTCCTCAGCAATTGCAGCGCGTTGTGTATGCCAATCGGTTGCTTGTTGGTACTGATGCACCACAGACAACAATTGAGACTCTGACCAGTAATTACCAATCAGCTGTAAGCCAACAGGCAAATTGTCTTTGTCAAAACCAACAGGCGCGTTAATCGCAGGCAGACCTGCCAAGTTCACTGCGATGGTGTAGATGTCACCTAAGTACATTTCTACAGGAGACAGGTTTGCACCAATCTTATATGCAGTTGTCGGTGCAGCAGGGGCAGCAATCACGTCTACAGATTCAAATGCTTTTAAGAAGTCTTGTTGAATTAAACGACGTACTTTTTGTGCTTTCACATAATAAGCATCGTAGTAACCCGCAGAAAGCGCGTATGTACCAATCAAGATACGTTGCTGAACTTCTTTACCAAAACCTTCAGAACGTGAACGTTTGTACAAGTCCATTAAGTCCACAGGATTTTCACAGCGATAACCATAACGTACACCATCAAAACGCTGTAAGTTTGAAGATGCTTCAGCAGGAGCAATCAGGTAGTAAGTTGGAACATAAGCATCCGTCATGGTGAGATCAATCTCAACCAATGTTGCGCCCATTTCTTCTAACTTTTTCAGTGATTCTTCAACGCGTGCTTTGACGTTTGCATCTAAACCAGCAACATTAAAGTACTGCTTAGGAATACCAATGCGTAAACCTTTTACAGAAGTGCCGTTTAAGTTTGCTACGTAGTTATCTACGTCTTTTTCAACAGAAGTTGAATCTTTCGCATCATGACCTGCCATCACGTTCATGAGGTAAGCACAGTCTTCAGCCGAACGTGCCATTGGGCCGCCTTGGTCTAAAGATGATGCATACGCGATCATACCGAAACGAGAAACACGACCGTAAGTCGGTTTAAGACCAGTCAAACCACAGAAAGACGCAGGCTGACGGATTGAACCGCCTGTATCTGTACCTGTTGCAAATGGAGCAAGATCAGCTGCTACAGCCGCAGCAGAACCGCCTGAAGAACCACCCGGAACATGGTTTAAGTTCCAAGGGTTAGCCGTAGCGCCATAAAATGAATTTTCAGAGGTTGAACCCATGGCGAATTCATCCATGTTCACTTTACCTAAAGTGACAAGGCCCGCAGCTTTACCTTTCGCTACAACGGTCGCGTCGTAAGGAGAGATAAAATTGTCCAGCATTTTAGAACCAGCAGTGGTTTTAATGCCTTGGGTACAGAAAATATCTTTATGTGCAATTGGTACACCAGTCAACGCACTTGCATTGCCTGATTTAATTGCAGCATCAGCCGCATCTGCTTGCGCAAGTGCTTGTTCAGCTGTCACGGTCACGTATGACTTGACTTGAGCATCGATTTTTTCAATGCGTTTTAAATAGTGTTCAGTCAATTCGCGTGAAGAAAATTTAGCGCCAGCCAAACCTTCAGACAATTCACGAATTGATAAGCGATGTAAATCTGTCATGAGAAATATTTCTTTACGTTTAATTTGAAAAAATGTTGATCTGAATAAAAACTATTCAATCACACGCGGAACAAGGTACAAGCCATCCTGTACGGCAGGAGCAACTGCTTGATATGCTTCGCGATGATTGGTCTCAGATACCACGTCTTCACGTAAGGGCTGTGGATTGTCGAATGGACTTTTTAGTGGTTCAACACCGTCAGTATCGATGCCTTTCAGGGTTTCCATCATGCCTAAAATTTTATTTAAACTTTGAGCATAGTCAGCAGATTGCGCTTCATCTAGCGACAATCGAGCCAGATGGGCAATCGCTGAAACTGTTTGTGCATTTAGATCTGCAGAATGCTGTGCATCCGATGTAGACATAACATTACCTAATCAGTATTAAAAAAATTCAAAATATCGTGGCTTATAATAAGCGATTGACTTGTTCAAATCATCACATTTAGTTAAAGTTGCCACCTTGCGTCCATATAAAAGTTTAACTGAGAACGTCCCCGTGATTCTAAAACGACTAATTGGCTTGTTTTCGCCGGATCTTGCCATTGATTTAGGCACTGCAAATACACTTATTTATGCGCCAGGACGAGGCATCATTTTAAATGAGCCGACGGTTGTGGCGATCCGTCATAGTGGCTCAGAAAAAATCGTTGCTGCGGTCGGTCTTGATGCAAAACAAATGTTGGGCCGTACACCAGCCAATATTTCTGCCATCCGTCCGATGAAAGATGGGGTGATTGCAGACTTTGAAGTCACTGAAACCATGTTGAATCGTTTTATTACCAAAGGGTATGAAAAGCGTTTATTCCAACCTGCACCACGTGTCGTGGTGTGTGTGCCATGTAAATCGACGTTGGTGGAACGCCGTGCAATCCGTGAAGCTGTATACAATGCAGGTGCACGTGAAGTTCGCTTAATTGAAGAGCCGATGGCTGCTGCAATTGGTGCAGGTATGCCTGTTGAGCAAGCTTGTGGTTCGATGGTTGTCGATGTTGGTGGTGGTACAACTGAAATCGCAATCATTTCACTTCAAGGTTGTGTCTATGCAGACTCACTACGTATCGGTGGTGATGTATTTGATGAACAAATCATTAACTACGTGCGTAAAGCACATGGTTGTGTGATTGGTGAAACCACTGCAGAAAACATCAAAAAAGAAGTTGGTATGGCGCTTCCAGAAGAAGGTGCAAAACCTTTGGAAATCGAAGTCCGTGGTCGTAACTTGGCTGAAGGTGTACCTCGTGCGATTACCGTAACTTCTGATGAAGTGACTCAAGCGATTTCTGATCCACTGCAAAACATTGTGGCTGCGGTTAAATCTGCACTAGAGCAAACGCCACCTGAGTTGTCTTCAGACATCGCAGAACGCGGTATTGTGTTGACTGGTGGCGGTGCATTACTTCGCAATCTTGATAAGCTTCTTGCAAAAGAAACAGGTCTTCCTGTCGTGGTTGCAGAAGATCCACTATCATGTGTTACACGTGGTGGTGGTAAGGTTCTCGAATTCTTCGATAACCCAAATCATGACATGTTATTTGTAGGCTAAGAAAAGGACTCGGCGGGTGCAAACGCAACTGTTTTCAAGACAACCGCCATCTTTTCGCTCATTTATCATTGCGGTGATTACATGCTTGGTGGTGCTTTTCTTTGATTGGCGCATGCCGCATGTAATTCAACCGGCCAGAGACGTCTTGTATGCGGCATATAATCCAATTTATGCCCTTGCAAGCTATCCAGTGTTATCGCGAGAATGGCTGAATCAACAAACCAAGTCTGAAGCTCAATTACGTCGTGAAAATACCGCGATGCAAGCAGAGTTAATTCAGGCTCAAGTCCGTTTACAGAAACTTTCTGAACTTTCTGCTGAAAATACTCGACTGCGTGGACTGCTCGATACACCACTCATTATTGATGGTCGTATGGAGATTGCCGAAGTCATTGGTACCGATGCTGATCCCTTACGTCATATTATTGTGATTAACCGTGGAGCCAGCAGTCAGCTTAAAGTGGGACAAACTGTACTCGATGACAAGGGCATTATGGGGCAAATTATCAATGTTTACCCGCATAGTAGCCGTGTCATGTTGCTCTCAGACAAAGAGCACTCTTTATCCGTGCGGATGGAGCATACCGGTATGCGCGCAATCGTTACGGGTACAGGTGACTTAGGTCGACTTAAGATGGAATACGTGCCAACCAGTGCCAATATCAAAGTCGGTGAAAAAGTCTATAGCTCAGGGTTAGGGGCACATTTCCCAGCGGGTTATTTGGTAGGGACAGTCTCGAAAGTCAGTCGTCACAATAGCGGTGAATTTGCCCAAATTGATATCAATCCTGCTGCCCAATTGGCAGGTGGTCATCATGTGGTTGTGCTATTTTCCGATTCTTTAGCGATGGAGCAACCGCATGTCACTCGCTAAGCTTAGTCGTCATACAGAGCGCGACCCATTATTTCCGATTATCTTTTCCATCATTTTGGCATCCGTGCTGATGGTGTATCCGCTTTCTTATGACCTATCGGGTTGGCGCCCATTATTCATGATGATGATCATGCTATTTTGGGTACTCTGTCAGCCGACATGGTGCGGTGTTTGGTTTGCATTTGCCACAGGTCTATTTACCGACTTATTAACTGATGCGCCTTTTGGCATGAACGCACTGAGTTTTGTGGTCATTGCATTTGTGACACGCTTTTTAACCCGTGAACGTCGTATCCTCACATTTGGTAATTTATGGATTATTGCTGCAATGGCAATTTTCGCGCATTTACTGTTTGTGTGGATTGTTCAAGTGATGGGTGGGGCACAGTTTTCATTTGCTCGCCATTGGCAGCCAATTGTTACTAGCTTACTCATTTGGCCAATCATTTATTACTTCCTGAGAAAATGGCGCATATAATTTTAGCTTCGAGTTCTCCTCGACGACGCGAACTTTTGCAACAATTGGGTCTGGAATTTGACATTTTCAGTCCAGATATTGATGAGTCCGTGTTGGAAGGAGAACCTGTAGCGGATTATGTAGAGCGTTTAGCACGTGCCAAAGCTTGCGCAGTACAACAACAATTCCCTGATGCTATCGTTATTGCCGCCGATACCAGTTTAGGCGTTGATGAGCACATTTTAGGAAAACCAGCGTCGAAAGCACATGCTTTTTCTATGTGGGAAATGATCTCTGGACGAAAACATGATGTGTTTTCAGGTGTTTGTGTCAGTACAAAAGATCAAATATACAGTATAGTAGTGCGTACACAGGTTGAATTTCAAACGCTAAGTCTAGCTGACATGGAAAGCTATTGGGCAACAGGTGAACCAATCGGCAAGGCGGGAGCCTATGCTATTCAAGGAATTGCTGCGCGCTATATTCCTTGTATTGAAGGGAGCTACAGCAATGTTGTTGGGCTGCCTTTGCATGAAACCGTACAGTTATTACAGACAGTTAAGGCATTAAATTAACTGCTGCAACACAAGAATTTTTATAATGTTTTGAGTTTTGATATGTCTGACGAGTTGTTGATTAATGTCACACCGATGGAATGTCGTGTGGCGTTGATTCAAAACGGTACGGTCAATGAATTATTTGTTGAACGCACCGTGAAGCGTGGGTTAGTGGGCAATATTTATAAAGGGAAAGTTGTTCGCGTGCTTCCGGGTATGCAGGCTGCTTTTATTGATATTGGATTGTCGAGAACGGCTTTTTTACATATCAATGATATGGTCTGGCAGCGCAATCAACCAACCCCGAATGTTTTTGAGCTGTTACAACCAGGGCAAGTACTCACCGTACAAGTCATGAAAGATATGTTGGGTACCAAAGGTGCACGACTATCAACTGATCTTTCTATTCCTTCTCGTTACCTTGTTTTAATGCCATATGGCAGTCATACCGGTGTTTCACAGCGCATTGAGTCTGAAGAAGAACGTGATCGCTTGCGTAGCATGATTGAACGCATTCAAAAGGAACACAACTTACCGGGTTCAGTCATCGTTCGTACTGCTGCCGAAGGTATTCCTGAATGTGAAATTGCGCAGGACATGGCCTATTTAGCAAAACTGTGGGAATACATACAACGTAAACAACGCAGTATTGTCGTACCATCTTTGATTTTTGAAGAGCTACCTTTACCACAACGCGTCATCCGTGATTTAGCCAACGAAGAAACGTCTAAAATTCAGGTCGACTCACGCGAAGTACATGGCAAATTGCAAGAGTTTGTCCAAGAATTTGTACCGAGTATGCAAAATCGCTTACTGCATTATCCAGGTGAGCGTCCAATTTTTGACTTGTACAATGTCGAAGAGGATATTCAGAAAGCCTTACAGACACGTGTAGCACTTAAGTCTGGCGGCTACCTGATGATCGATCAAACTGAAGCGATGACCACGATTGATGTCAATACTGGCTCCTACGTTGGTGGTCGTTCGCTTGAAGACACTGTGTTTAAAACCAATATGGAAGCCACACAGGTCATTGCACGTCAGCTCCGACTACGTAACTTGGGCGGGATTATCATTATTGACTTCATTGATATGCAAGAAGCACATCATCGTGAAGAAGTGATGAGCCAGTTTGAGAAAATGCTTGAGCGCGATCATGCTAAAACCAAGATCACTCAAGTGTCTGAGCTGGGTTTGGTGGAAATGACTCGGAAACGCACCCGTGAATCTTTAGAGCATCTCCTTTGTGATTCTTGCCCGACCTGTCAGGGGCGTGGTTATGTGAAAACGGCTGAAACAGTTTGCTATGAAATTTTCCGTGAAATCTTGAGATATGCACGTGCTTATGAGTCACAAAGTGGTTTTACCGTGGTGGCACATCCGTCGGTGATTGACCGATTGTTAACTGCTGAAGCACCTGCGGTAGCTGATTTAGAGCACTTTATTAGCCGTGTGATCAAGTTCCAAGTGGAAAATTTATATACGCAAGAGCAATACGATATCATTCTGAGCTGAAATTGTAACAGAATATCGTTAAACACTTGTTACAACTGAGATTTTACTTTTGAACTGTTATTTTGAATACTAGACACATCAAATAGCCAAAGCCATTTTCCTGCATTGGACTTGAAAATGGCTTAGCAAAAAGAGGTGTACTATGGGTGTTAGTAAAACAGTAATGAAAAGTGGTCTTAAAACTGTTGTTGAAGCAAAAGCGATCCATTCAGGTTATATCGTGGATGAGCGTGGTAATGAGGTTCAAATTACAGCGTCTATGATTCGTTCTGCTTGTCATCAGTTACTTAAACAGTGCCGAGCAATTAAAGCTTAAATATTGAAATATAAATAATGTAATCCAGAGGGTTAAAGTGCTAACGCGCAATTCTAAAATATTTAATGCGCTAAAATTTTATAAATAATGGAAAATAAACTTAATTATCAGTTCGTATCTACAAGTCATAATTAAACAATAGCAACGGATTTGTTCACCTAAATTTTAGCTTATACACATAAATTGCTCCAAAAAATCAATCAAAGTTCAAATACTAAAAACCCGTCTAGATTGTTCAATTTAGACGGGTTTTTATCATTATGTATGGTTCAAGATGCTGATGAATTGATACCAAATCTAGAAACAGGCGGTTAGCTAACCGCCTGTAACTTTGGGGAATCTTGGTTCACAATAGTTTCAAATCGTTGAATTTCTTCTTCCAAATGCGTCAGTAAATTTTGCATTTTTGGCAGCGCATTACGACATGCGGTTAAACCAACTTCAAGCTTATCTAAATAGCTGGTCATGGTGATATTAAGCGCTTGACCATCCAAAACAATAGACGCAGGGTAGAGCGCTTCTAAACGTGCACCATTCCAATATAACGGCTCTTGTGGGCCGGGAACATTCGAAATGACCAAGTTAAAGGCCTGACGTTTTGGCATGAAGCCTGATGCAATATTTAAACCTGCTGCACTGTAGACAAAAGCACTGTAGTTTAAAATTTGATTCGAGTTCATACGCTTAAAGCGCTCTTTGGCATTGAGCACACTACGACGCACAATCTTCAACCGTTCTAGCGGATCTTCTTTATGGGTTCCAAGATTGGCCAAAATCATGGTAATACGGTTAGACATATCTGAATCATCGGTACGCACAGATGCAGGCACCATGGCAATCAATGGCTTTTTAGGTAAAGCATTTTGTGTAATTAAATATTCACGTAATGCGCCTGAACAAATTGCGAGCACAATATCGTTAATTGTTACGCCGAGTGACTTGGCAATATGTGACAAACGTGAAAATTCAAAAGACTGAGCAGCGAAACGACGAGAAGAACTAACCCGTTGGTTTAATATTGAACTCGGCGCTTGGAAACTAGACACATAATCTGGGTTACGCCCCATATCTTTCATTACTGTTTGTGACAGTTCGTACAAAACTCGTGGAGTTGAGTCAAGTTGTCCCTTAATGGTCGATAACAGACCTTTCATACGACTGGATTTAGGCTGTTTCAGGCGTTTTGCACGAGGGCCTTCTACACACCATGGTGGCACAATTCTTTTAGCATCTGGGTCATGCGAAAGTGATTTTTCAACTAAACGCATACCTGCAATGCCATCGACCATCGCGTGGTGGATTTTGAAGTACATGGCAAAACGATTGCCTTCAATGCCTTCAATAATATGGCAGGTCCAAAGCGGTTTTGCACGGTCAATCAGCGCACTGTGTTCCTGTGAAATATAAGTCAAAAGTTCACGGATACGACCGGGATGCGGCAGTGCGATATGGCGGAAGTGATGATCTAAATCAAACTCTTCGTCTTCATCCCAAAAGAAGCCGTTGAGTTTATTGTTAAAAGGAGGAATGGGAATGGATTTTGAATTACGAATATCTGCGACTAAATCTTGAATAAAAGTATCTGGTGCATTGTCAGGGATCTGAAATAAAAATAGACCACCTACGTGCATCGGTTGTTGCCGTTTCTCTAAATTTAAGAATATGAAATCAATAGGATGTAATGGACGCATAGCGTTGATTGCCTCACTGCAATTTCTACAGCTGCTCATGTATGAGTAGCATTGTTAGAATTATTAAATTGTCATTTGCAGTATAGCGTTTTTACGTTGAAATGATACGGAATTATGTGTATCGATGCGTTGAAAAAAACCACTGCTATGCAGTGGTTTTGTGATCTTTATTTTTTCATGTTGCCTGCGTGTAAGCCGCATTCTTTATGGGTTGCATCTTCCCACCACCAGCGACCTTCTCGTTCGTGTTGATTCGGTAAAACAGGTCGAGTACATGGTTCACAGCCAATCGAGATAAAGCCTCGTTCGTGTAGTGGATTATATGGAATTTCCATTAGACGGATATAGTTCCAGACATCAGCGCTAGACCAGTTTGCCAAAGGATTATATTTAATCAATTGCTTGCCCGGACCTGAAAAACCGGGGTCTGCTTGTACCACAGGAATTTCATTACGTGTGCCTGGGCTTTGGTCTTTACGTTGACCTGTGATCCAGCCATCTAAAGTGGCTAGTTTTTTACGCAAAGGTTGTACTTTACGGATACCACAGCATTCTTTATGTTCATCTTGATAGAAGCTAAAAAAGCCCTTTTCTGTTACCAGTTTTTGTACGGCATCACTTTCTGGGAAACAGATTTCAATATCAATTTTATAATGTTTACGGACAGTATCTAAAAATTGGTAAGTTTCAGGGTGTAAGCGACCGGTATCTAAACTAAATACACGAAAAGGAATCCCTAAGTTCGATGCAAGATCAATCAGTACAACATCTTCTGCACCAGAAAAGGAAATCGCAACTTCACCTTGCTGGCTAAGCGCAAGTTTCATAATCTCAGAAGGTGATTTATCTGCATATTCAGATGCAAGTGCATCGACAAGGTCAATAGTAGGGATGGTAGTCATGAATGTCCTGGCTATAGGCTTGGAACGTTAAAACCTATATTAATTTATTTCAGAACTATTTTAATGGAAATGCTAAAACACACTTATCACTAAAAAATAGATACTTATGAAAAAAATAGATTTAAAAAAGAACAATGCATTTTTTTATTCTTCCGCTATGATATTGAAAAATTTTTTTCACATAACAGAGGGTAGAGTGCATGGAAGTCGTTTGTTTAGATCTAGAAGGGGTTTTAGTACCTGAAATTTGGATTAATTTTGCGAAAAAAACAGGCATTAAAGAACTTGAAGCAACGACTCGTGACATTCCAGATTACGATGTGTTGATGACTCAGCGTTTAAATATCCTAAAACAACACGGTTTGGGTTTAAACGATATTCAAGACGTAATCGCAGATATGGGGCCATTTGAAGGTGCAAAAGAGTTTGTAGAGTGGGTGCGTACTCATTTTCAATTGATTATTCTTTCAGATACTTTCTATGAGTTTGCACATCCATTAATGCAGCAACTTGGTTGGCCAACGATTTTCTGCCACAAATTAGAAACTGATGAAAATGGTATGATCTCAGCTTATAAGCTTCGTCAACCTGATCAAAAGCGTAAAGCCGTTCAAGCATTGCATGGGTTAAACTTCCGGGTGATTGCAGCAGGTGATTCTTATAACGATACGACGATGCTTGGTGAAGCAGATGCGGGTTTCTTATTTGATGCGCCTGACAATGTGATTGCAGAATTTCCACAATTCCCACCAATTCATGGCTATGCTGCATTAAAAGAAGCGATTCGTAATGCTTCAGTTCGTGATATTCCAGCTTAATTCTGTATAGCTGGTTATAGAAAAGGGCGCTTATGCGCCCTTTCTTGTTTAATGCAAAGCTGTTCTAACAACTTAGAAGCGATAGCCTATTTTCAAACCATAGCCAAGCGCATGGTTATCTTCAAATTCACCTACTGGATTACCACCAGTTTGAGCAGTAGCATCACCTAACCAGAAGTATTTAACACCTGCTTGGATGAAATAGTTTTCAGCAGGACTATATTGACCACCTAGACCAACATTCCAATTCCCTTCAACAGGGCCTAAAGTCGTAATAGGGTTGCCAGCACCCGAATCGTAACCTACAGATGCAGAACCAGACCATTTGCTGTTAAATTTATGGCCTACACCAACATTAGCTGACCATTGGTCGTCTGAGTAATCAATAAGATTTTGACGGACATGAGGTGCTGGAATTGAACTTACGTTACCAAGTAAAGTTGGTTTAACCGCAAACTGGCTCCAATGTACCCAACGAACATTGGCAAATGCTAGCGTATCTTTAGCAATACCTGTTTGGAAATCTAAGTTAACTGATTGAGGTGTTGTTGCATCAACAGATGATGTCAGCGCACTTAAAGATGGATACGGTAGAAGCGTAGTTTCATTGGATTTTGTATTATGTTCAATTTCAGAGCGGTAGGTAATAGCCGCTTTTAATGCAATTTCAGGAATCGAATAAGCAACACCTGCTAACCAGCCATAAGCTTCTTCACGTTCCATTTCGATGTTATAAGTACCAAGTTTGGCATTACCACCATAAGCAGCACCACGTAGTTTGATATTGGCTTCTACAGTTTGCCAAACTGGACCTGCATAAAAGTTCCAATTTTCGTTTGGTTGGTAACCAATTAGGGCAGTTAAGCTTTCAGTTTTAACATCTACAGATGTACCTTGAGCACCATTACCAAATACTTGCGATGCAGCATCATATTCAGCTTCTGCACCGTATGGTTGGTCGTAAATTAAACCTAGTGAAATTTTGTCAGTCGCTTGTACTTTGACAGCAGCGGAAGGGAAGTAATATGACTTCGCCATGTCATCGACATTAAGTTCATTTGACTTTACTTCTGCATCTAGAACAGTGATACCTGCTTCTGCATAGTTACCAGGTTGTAAGAATGCTGAAATAGACTGACCTGAACGATCTAGACCCGCTGCAAATAATGATGCTGTTGGTAAAGCGGTAAGTAAAATTGCGTAGCTAAGGTGATTTAAGCGCATACTTTTCCCTGTTTGTAACTTTTGATGTTATTTCAATGTGTGGAAAGTAACATAAATAGAAAAACAGTAAATAAGAGTTGCTACTCTAAAATTGAACTAGGGAAGTTAAAAAATGAGCATGACTAGAGTGTTTATTCTAGTGCTTGATAATTATCTTTATGATTTTTAAATGAAAAATTAGAGTAAAAAGCTTAGTTTTTGATAAATGTTTTAGTAAATTTAAATGTTTATTGTTTGATCAAACAAGATAGGGAAAGAATAAAAAGTTAGGGCCATAGCGAACTATGGCCCGAATCATATTTAAATTAGAAGCGGTAACCGATTTTTAAACCGTATGCCCAAGCATCGTTATCTTCAAATTCACCAACAATACGGCTATCTTCACCAAATTGAGCAGCTGTTTGAGATTTTGCATCACCGAGCATGAAGTATTTCACGCCACCAGCAATGAAGTAATTCGGTGCAGGACTAAATTGTAAACCTAAGCCGACATTCCAGTAACCTTCAGTAGGGCCAAGTGTTGATACAGGGTTGCCAGCACCTGAGTCCCAACCTACAGATACGTTACCAGCCCATTGTTCGCTAAGTTTGCGACCAACACCAACTGTTGCAGAAATTTGGTCTTCAGAATATTCAACTAAGTTAAAGCCGTTCGGACGGTTAACTGCTGGTAATTGTCCAACTGCTTCAGACATTAAACCGAATTGGTATGGACGAATTGCGAAATTTGACCATTCAACCCAACGCACGTTTGCAAATGCAACGGTGTCAGCCATGATACCGGATTGGAAATCAAGGTTTACAGACTGAGGTGTAGTAATCGTTGAAGTGCCCTTAGCTCCAACTACATCTGCAGGGTTTTGACCAAGTAGCGTTAACGCGCCAGCAGTTGGAATTGTTTCGCGAATTGTCGTTTCATGGTCAATTTCAGAACGATATGTTAAAGAAGCTTTAAGTGCAATTTCTGGAATTTGGTAAGCAACACCTGCCAACCAACCAAGATCACCAGTTTCTTTAATGTTTGAGTCATAGCCATTAAAAATGCTATAGCCTTGACCACGTAGGCTTACGCTACCTTTAACTGTTTGATAAACAGGACCAGCATAGATGTTCCAATTTGGCGTAGGTTGGAAGCCAAAAACAAAAGCTAAGTTCTGAGTGTCTACAGAAACTTTTGTATTTCCTTGGCCTAGAGCAACACCTGCATTATCTAAACGTTGTTGTAATTGCTGTTGACCTTGAGTAAATGCCCCAGCTTCAACTTGTGGACGTACTGCAGCAGCAGCTGTATCAACATTACCACCTGCTTGAGTGATTATACCTGTCACGGTTGCTTGTAAAGTAGCATTATAAGCTGGGTTTGTTGGAGACATACCTTGTTGTGTAAGCAAGCCTTGCGCTGCTAAACCTACAATTTGTGTACTTGTAAGTTGATTTAAAGTTTGAGTAACTTCATTTCGAACCATGCTGTCTAATAGTGGTTGAGGTAATATCGTGTCAGAAACTTGTGAAACAAAAGCATTATTACCTTTATATTCAGCAGCGGCACCAAATGGTTGGTCATATAGAAGACCGAATGAAAATTTATCTGTTAATTGTAGTTTTAATGCGGCTGAAGGGAAGTAATAATCATCACCCATGTCTTCAATATTACGACGTGTAGCTGTTTCACCAGCTTCTTTACCAGAAACTGTAGGATCTAGAACTGAAATACCTGCTTCAAAATAGTTCCCTGGTTGTAAAAATGCAGAAATAGATTGTCCTGAACGGTCCATTGCTGCAGCAAAAGCACCTGTCATTGGAACTGAAGCAAGAATCATGGCTGTAGCTAAAGTTTTTAATTTCATTCTTCGTCATTCCTTGAGATACGAATTTGATTTTTATGGTTACTGCATATATTCGTTATGGAAAACTTCTTAATACTCTTAGGCTTAATTGTTACTCCATGTGACAAAAATAGCACAATTAAAATAAGAGTAAATGCTCTAGATTGAAAAATATGGCTAAAAGTTGCTATTTTTAGAGTAAAAGTACTAATTAGTATATATAACATTTTGATTATTATTTAATATTTTTATTTAGCGCATTATTTTCTAAACCTAGAAAAAAATTGAAAAAATTTTGATATGAGCAGTCATAAATTGATTTTTTGGCCTTATGGACCATACTATGTGTCGTTTTTTGCATTGAGAGGTAGGTGGTTAGCACATTTTAAAGCGCTATTTAACTGTTCTTAAAAATAGTCTTTGAATAGTAATCTTTGTAAAAACAATAACTAAGTTAAAAACTGTAATTGATGGGTTTTTAGTGTGAAAGGTTCTTTCTTTATATTTATTGGTATATGGGGGATTACAAATACAGGGAGGAGGGATATCTCAGAAATTGTGCGCTCTGCGGGACTCGAACCCACGTCGGTCGCTTAGGAGGCAACTGCTCTATCCAGTTAAGCTAAGAGCGCAAGACGGAGGCTAATGTACTCCTATTTTAGCTAAAAAAAAAGTTATTGCCGAAACAATAACTTTTTAAATTACTTAATCTTTATGAACTTCATTGGGGTCAATGTCGCTCAAATCTTTAGGATTAAGATAGTTAAACATTAATAACATGACTGTAATCCAAACAGGGATCATCAGAACAGATTCCATAAAGCCCTGAGTCCACATAATAAAGAGAACTAATGCAATAAAGATCAGAACGATGTAGTTGCTGACTGGCGCCCAAAGTGCAGGATAAGACGTTGTAAAATTCAAAATACGTTTTGCACGACGGAACTGTAAGTGAGTCATGGTAATCATCGCCCAGTTCAGAACAAGCGCACCAACCACCACATACATTAAGTGACCTAGCGCATCTTCAGGTACGAAGTAGTTTAAGAGTACGCAACCGAAAATCAGTACTGCAGAAAGTAATACTGCTGGAATTGGCACGCCACTTTTGTTGGTTTTTGCGAAAACTTTTGGTGCATTACCTTGCTTCGCCAAGCTGTAAAGCATACGGCTATTGGCATACATACCGCTGTTATAAACAGACAGTGCTGCAGTTAAAATAATGAAGTTCAGTAAATGTGCAGCCCAATCAATACCCAGTTGGCTAAAGATCATCACAAATGGACTTTTGTCTAAACCACCTAGTTCAAGCTGATTCCATGGCACAAGTGATAATAGAATAGTCAAAGAACCCACGTAGAAAATCAAAATACGAAAAACAACTTGGTTAATCGCTTTAGGAATAGTTTCTTTTGGATTTTCAGCTTCCGCTGCCGCCATACCAATCAGTTCAATACCACCGAAGGCGAACATCAAGAAAGCTAGCATGAAGAATAAGCCTTCAAAACCATTTGGGAAGAAGCCGCCCTGACTCCATAAGTTGGTAAATGATGCTGTAGAGTTGGCATCTGCTGTAAGTAGCAAATACAAACCAAATACGATCATCGAAATAACTGCAGTGACTTTAATAATCGACAGCCAAAACTCAGATTCACCATAAAACTTCACATTACCTAAGTTTACTAAAGTAATGATCACGAAGAAGAACAGTACAGATGCCCATGCTGGAATATGAGGCCACCAGTAATTGATGTATTTCGCAACAGCGGTGAGTTCTGTCATTGCCACTAAAATATAGAGAATCCAGTAGTTCCAACCTGTTAAGAAACCTGGAAATTTCCCCCAATATTTATATGCAAAATGGCTAAATGAACCCGCTACAGGTTCATGGACGATCATTTCACCCAACTGACGCATAATTAGAAAGGCGATCAAACCGCCAATGGCGTAGCCAAGAATAATGGATGGTCCAGCAGATTGAATCACATGCGCTGAGCCCAAGAATAAGCCTGTACCAATTGCACCACCCATGGCAATCAATTGAATATGACGATTCTTTAAGCCACGCTTGAGTTCGGAGGAATTGGTAGTCAAGTTACTCTTCCCGAGAATGGTTTAATTTTGGTAATTGTAATGTATAGAGAATGAATAGCCTAGTAGCTCAAAATTTATGAAAAATATTTATAGGTTTGATAACCTATTTTTGGTTTTAAATGCTGAATTAAAAATTTATGAATCAATAGATTAATTTTATTTTAATTGAAATTCTTATACTTGGCTTTATATGGAAAAGGTATCGAATGTTGTTTTTTTATACTTAAGTCATGTGATTGTTAAAACTTCAATTAAACATTGTATGATGCAAAAGCGCAGAAAAAACGCTCTGCCAAAACACAATGATAAAGATTAAGGATTCAATAAAAATGAGTTTTGCTCCCCAAATTAAAATTGCAGCGACTTATATGCGTGGTGGTACTAGTAAAGGTGTATTTTTCAAGCTAGATGATTTGCCGCTTGCAGCACAACAAGCTGGAAAAGTTCGCGACCAACTTTTATTACGTGTGATTGGCAGTCCAGATCCTTATGGCAAACAAATTGATGGGATGGGTGGAGCAACATCAAGTACCAGTAAAACCGTTATTTTGGCAAAAAGTTCACAGCCTGAGCATGATGTCGACTACCTATTTGGACAAGTGTCGATTGATAAAGCATTTGTAGACTGGAGCGGTAACTGCGGAAACTTAACGGCAGCTGTTGGTGCATTTGCCATTGCAAATGGTCTGGTTGATGCATCACGTATTCCTGAAAATGGCTTGTGTACGGTTCGTATTTGGCAAGCCAATATTCAAAAAACCATTATTGCGCATGTACCTATTACTGATGGTGCAGTACAAGAAACCGGTGATTTTGAACTAGATGGTGTGACCTTCCCAGCAGCTGAAGTTCAAATTGAATTTTTAGACCCCGCAGATGATGGTGAAGATGGCGGCGCTATGTTCCCTACAGGGAACTTGGTCGATACTTTAACCGTACCCGATGAAGGCAGTTTCCCTGCAACATTCATTAATGCAGGTATTCCAACGATTTTCTTAAATGCAGAAGATATTGGTTATGTCGGCACTGAACTGCAAGATGCAATCAATGGTGATGCCAAGGCATTGGCCCGTTTTGAAAAAATCCGTGCTTATGGTGCGCAGCAAATGGGTTTGATTTCAGATATTGCTGAAGCAGAACAGCGTCAACATACCCCAAAGATTGCATTTGTTTCAAAACCGAAAGCCTATACATCTTCGAGTTCTAAACAAATTTCAGAACAAGATACGGACTTATTGGTTCGTGCCTTGTCGATGGGGAAACTGCATCATGCCATGATGGGCACAGCGGCAGTTGCCATTGGTACAGCTGCGGCGATACCGGGAACGCTTGTGAACTTAGCCGCGGGTGGTGGGGAGCGAGAAGCTGTGCGTTTCGGACATCCGTCTGGGACGCTACGTGTAGGTGCGCAAGCAATTTATGAAAATGGTCAGTGGGTCGTTAAAAAAGCCGTGATGAGCCGAAGTGCGCGTGTCTTAATGGAAGGCTGGGTGCGTATTCCTGCGGATAGTTTGGATTAAGCATTTAACATCTCATTTGAAATCAGCCTCTGCTTTGCAGGGGCTTTTTTTTGCCTTTATCTTTTATATGAATAAGCAAATCATGAATTGGTATATCTTTTTATATAATATGAACTGCATTTAATATTAGAAAGTTTCTGTGATTTATGTCAGATTAATTTTGTTAGCATTTTGCGTAGCTTTACCCTGAAAAAAAGTAGCGAAACCATGCTTAAAAAAGACTTATTGACATCCTCACCCCCTTAAAAGAGGGTGATTCCTACAGCTAGACGCTTATGCCCAAGCGCAAGAATGTTTAGAGCTGAGTTTATATCTCGATCATGAGCTGTACCACAGCTCATGCACTCCCATTCTCTTATTCCAA
>NZ_VPDB01000131.1:0-3606 GCF_013417925.1 Acinetobacter sp. YH12218 | reverse complement strand
GTCCAGATTTAAATCCAATAGAAAATATGTGGTCACGAGTCAAGGCGATTCGAACTAAGTTTAGAGTTAAAGATATTGATAAATTATTTAAAGATTACTGTAATGATTTATTTGGTATTTAGCTATACTTGGATCAGGAAAACTATGAAAAGGCATTTAGTTTCTCTGGAAAAGCTGCTGAACTAGGTAATCCTGAAGCACAATATAATTTAGGGGTTTTCTTTGAGCAAGGCGTGTATGTAAAAAAAGATAAAAAGCAAGCTGAGTTTTGGTATGAAAAAGCAGCTAAGCAAGGACATTTGAACGCAATTAATAATTTAAATATTCTTAGATAAAAATAAATGGAAAGGCTTCATTATGTAACCCCAGTTACGGATAAGCCAAAGATTTAATCACATGAATTTTAGGCTTATTCTTTTGGCAAAGTTGATACGCACATAGTGAAGAAAATACGCCTGCTAAAAAACCAGCAATCGAACGATGTTTACTCGTAACTAAGTGATATTTTTCTTTCAATAATCCTATCAATGTTTCAATTTTTTTACGTTGTCGTAGATGAAATTCATCAGAAAATGGCAATAAGGTCACTCTCATATTTTTTCTTGGATAAGTAATTAAATCAATGCCTTGCTCTTTAAGTGTTTCTTTCAATGGTTGGCTAATGTAGCCTCTATCACCATAGACCGTTGCTGATAAGCCATTCACTAAATCCTCAACTTTTTTAAGATCAGCAATATGTCCGTTTGATAAATCTGAATTTACAATTTCACCCTCTTGATTCATCAGCAAGTGTAATTTGCAACCATAAAACCAGCCCATCGTACTTTTACCACGAGAAGCAATCTCATCTAAAGCATGATGACCTTTAGGGATTCTTTTATTTTTACAAACAGGTAAAGGTGTTGAATCAATCCATAAATATGAACTTTCATCTTTTTGGCTCAACGCATAAAGCAAAGCATGAATAGCAAGTTGGTGCTGATTGATGAGGGTAATCAGGTTTTTATAACAAGGCAAGTCTTTAAAGAGTTTGCTTTCAAACTGACAAAGCAAGTTAAAAAACATCTTAAAATTATGTACTTGAGATGTTTTATAGTAGATGGAGATAGCCACAATTTCTGATAAAGATAGCGTTGCTTGTCTGATACGTTGACGTTTGTTTTCTTGCTTGAGAAATTGCCAATAGATGGGTTCAAATTTTTTGAAAAAATCATCAACAATACAAAAAATTTCTGTAAAATCGTACATGGTAGTTAGAGCCTTTGGGTTGTGTCGTAACTTTCTAAATGGCTCTAACTACCTTTTTTTCAAGGGCTTTTCTTATCCGTAATTCGGGTTATGTAATCATTTTTATCATAATGAAGCTTTATTTTCTGGGGTTATATGAAAAGATACTGTTTGATAGGTTTTTTAAATAAAATTATTTTCTTGTTTTTGTAATTAAAGAGAAAAGTATTAGCAGGTTTTTTTATTTCTTACCGGCTTTGTTGCACAAACCTATCTGT
The DNA here is from genome assembly GCF_013417925.1 of Acinetobacter sp. YH12218. Lineage (NCBI taxonomy): Bacteria > Pseudomonadati > Pseudomonadota > Gammaproteobacteria > Moraxellales > Moraxellaceae > Acinetobacter > Acinetobacter sp. YH12218. The sequence goes on along the minus strand of NZ_VPDB01000131.1, from coordinate 2,101 downwards.
AAAGGCTTTTTCAGCGATATAATTTTCAAATGAAGAAGCCTACACACAAAATCTATCGCACAACCAATTGGCCCGCATATAACCGAGCACTCATGAGTCGCGGAAATATTGCCATTTGGTTTGACACTAAGACCCAGTGGTATGCACAATCACAAGACAAACATGGACGAAATCAAACTTACTCCGATACTGCTATTCAATGCTGCTTAATGATTAAATCCTTATTCCTTCTATCTTTACGTATGGTCACTGGCTTTGTGCAAAGTCTGATTAAACTTTGTGGATTAAATTGGACCGCACCAGATTACAGTACGCTTTGCAGAAGACAAAAACATATTGATATTGCGATTAGTTATCAAAAAAGCAGTGGTGGGCTTAACTTGCTGGTAGACTCTACCGGTCTAAAGTTTTTAGGTGAAGGTGAATGGAAAAGGAAGAAACATCAGCCTGAATATCGTCGTCAATGGCGTAAATTACATATTGGTATAGATGCTAAAACTCTCCAAATACGTGCAGTTCAGCTTACAACTAACAATGTAAGTGATTCACAGGTACTTGGTGATTTACTCGATCAAATTTCCTTAGATGAACAAATCGATTCTGTTTATACAGATAGTGCTTATGACACAAAACGATGCCGTCAGGTCATTGCAGATCGGCAAGCGCATGCGGTGATTCCACCTAGAAAAAATGCGAAACCATGGAAAGATACAAAGAGTAGCTCGCGAGAGCGAAATGAATTACTTCGAACAGTTACACGTTTAGGCAGGACATTATGGAAAAAATGGTCCGGCTATCATTGCCGAAGTTTGGTCGAAACTAAGATGCATTGCATCAAATTATTGGGGGATAAACTCAGTGCAAGAAAATTTGATAGCCAAGTCAATGAGATCCATGCACGTATAGCCGTGTTAAATAAATTTACCGAGTTAGGTCAACCACATACCCAAGTTATGCCTTAAATTTGAGTAGATATGGGCAATCTTAATTTTTACATCTTTGTGCAACAAAGCCGATGAAAGATGAAGAAAAGAAAAAAAACAAATGAAAGGTTAATTGGTATGAATTTATTTAAGTTGATTTTTATTATTTTAATTATTCCATTATTTTCTTGTGCTAAAGGTGAAAATAATATCTTGGATGAGGAGGCTGGAATGTATAATTTTAAAAAAAATGAATCAATTGTATATGAAATAAATGATTTATTTCATGCAAAAAAAACCAAAGAGGCTTTTTATTTGATTTCTAGTTATTCACATAAGTTTAATGTAGATGAAAAAGTTGGAGTGGGAGCAATATTATATTCAAATGGATATTATAAGTTGTCAAAATCGTATTTTGAGGATGCATCTTTCGCTGGGAATCCCGAGGCTTTTTATCGGCTTGGTTATTTTTATAATTATAATGAAGACGAAAAAGATGTTGAACTGGCAATAAAATATTTCAATTTATCAATTGAAGCTGGATATTTGAGTTCTTATATTAATCTAGGGGAAATATATTTATTTGAAGATGGTTTTGTGAGTTTATCAACTGCTAGATTTAACTTTAAAAAGGCTGTGAGCTTGGGGTTTATGAATGGTTATTATGGGTTGGGAGAAATTAATTTACGTGAAGGTAATTTTTATGAAGCTAAGAATGATTTTGAAAAATTAAAGAAATATGGTTATTTGTTAGAGTATTATGATGGATGTGTAAATTTATATTCAAAATATGAAGATTCAGAATTTTACGATATAGATTTGGCAAAAAAATATATTGATCTTATAATTCTTCTTATAGATGATCCGAGAAAATATGAAATTATAGCCGATTTTTACAAAGGTGATCATAAGTATCGAGATCTGAATAAAAGTAATTACTATTCAGAACTAGAAAAATATTAAAATTATGAATGGGAGGAGTTAGGATGGCTTAAGTATCCTTATTCTTCCCGTTGAAAAATCAAAACCAACCTTATTATTAGTTCAAGACGGCTTTGTTGCACAAACCTATCTGTAAAGGCTTTTTCAGCAATATAATTTCAAAATGAATAAGCCTGCCTCTAAAATCTACCGTACAACCAATTGGTCATCCTATAACCGAGCCTTAATTAACCGAG
>NZ_VPDB01000130.1:0-3691 GCF_013417925.1 Acinetobacter sp. YH12218 | reverse complement strand
TCATGAGAAAGCCCATATAAATGGGTAGAGTACAAGTTGCTGTAGAAGCATTTTTAATTCGTCTGATCACAGATACTTTATAAAGTATTTTAATACTTTTTTGAATCCGTCAATGCGTAAGTCCTAATAACCTTGCTTTGTCCGTTTTGACGCATCGAATGTCTGTTTCACATATCGTCAGCCTGAATGAAATTTTTATAATCTTTACATATCAGATCTTAGATAGTTGGATGAAGTACAACAAAGAAAAGCAAGAGGGAAAAATGCAACAGATCGATTGGCAAGATTTTTTGAAAGTTGAATTACGTGTGGGGAAAATTGTGCAGGCTGAAGTCTTTGAGCAAGCACGTAAACCCGCGTACATTCTCCATGTGGATTTTGGAGAGGAACTGGGCATTAAAAAATCCAGTGCGCAAATTACACAGCTATATCAGCCGGAAAATCTATTGGGAAAATTGGTCGTTGCCGTCGTGAATTTTCCAAAAAAACAAATTGGTCCGATCCAGTCAGAGTGTTTGGTCACAGGCTTTCATAATGCAGAGGGGCATGTTGCTCTTTGTGTGCCTGATACAGAGATTCCCCTAGGCACCAAGTTACTTTGAAAAAGTAGGGTGAACTGGCACCCTGAAAGTTTATCAATAAAAAACCGAGCCAAAGCTCGGTTTTTTTGATCTTTTGTAGCGGAATTAACGGCGTGATTTAAAAGAAATATCAACTTTACGCGGGCGATAAATCCAACCGAGAATCAACAACAAGAATGAGAAAAACAACACAGGCCAATCACTTAAGCGAGTGTAAAGTGTCTCGCCTTGCATGGCAGGTAAATCACCACGCAGTACCGCATCTTTATCCATCGGTGCTTGTTTCACAATGTGGCCATTATGATCAATAAAGGCGGTAATGCCAGTATTGGTTGCACGGATAAACCAACGGCCATTTTCTTTGGCACGCATTTGAACCATTTGTAGGTGCTGATGTGGGCTCGCTGTTCCAGTAAACCAAGCGTCATTGGAAATAGTCACTAGGTAGTCACTTTGACTGGCATTACGGCGCGTTAAGTTAGGATAAGCCACTTCATAGCAAATCGCCGCACCTAAATCATGACCTTTAACATTCAAAGGCTTTTGGTTGTTTGCACCACGTGAAAAGCCACTCATCGACGGGTCATTTTGTAGGGCAGGTAGTACCCAACTTAACATCCCTGAAAGCGGAATGTATTCACCAAAGGGGACTAGACGTTGCTTCTTGTATAGACCAGAAGATTCATCACCAGTTGCCATGATGGTGTTGTAATACATAGGGTGTTGGTTTTGCTGTGATTCTGCCAAATCCCAATAGGGAATACCTGTCACCCAAGCCGTACCTGTTTTATTGGCTTGGACTTTCATCGCATCCAAAAACGGCTCAATATCGGTTTGGAACATTGGAATGGAGGATTCTGGCCAAACAATGACATCACGGCCCCATTCGGTCCGACTTAATGACGCATATTTCATTAAGGTTTGAGCTTGGTATTCTGTTAACCATTTTAAATCTTGTGGAATATTGCCTTGAATTAAGGAAACACTCAGCGGTTTTTCATTTTTAGGCTGAACAAATTGCAGTTGCGCTGCACCCCAAGCACCGAGCAAAACAAGGGCAGATGGAACAATCCAGAAGATGCGTTTACGTAGGATTTCAACCAAGGCACAGGCCAATACAATGACCGCAAAAGACACTCCAAAGATCCCGAATAATGGCGCATAACCATCGAGGAATCGTTCAGTAAAGGCATAACCTGCAAACAGCCATGGAAAACCGGTAAAGACCCAAGTTTTACTCCACTCGAAAAACACCCACAGTGGCGCAAAGGTCAGTGGTGTTTCTGGAAAGAAGCGGCGGTAGAGCCAACTCTGAACTGCGGTAAACAGCCCCATCACAATTGCCATAATGGCAATCATCAAAACACTGAGTGCTGAATTGGTATCACCATAGACATGGATCGAGGTATACAGCCAAAAAGCCCCGACAAACCATAAGCCGAAGCCATAAGCTAGACCAATGAAAAACGATTGTTTAGGTGCACGTTGACTTAGGCAGGCATACAACAGGGCTGGAGATAAAATTGCCAACCACCAATAATGATAAGGTGCCAGCGACAAGCTGAAGATGGCACCTGAAAATAATGCAATCAGCAAAGGATAGATGAAAGGTAGCTGTTTTTTTTGTTGTGAGTGGTTTAGCAGCTTATCAAAGTAGGTTCTCATTTACGGACAGCTCGGATCAGATGAATGGTACGTGCATCTGCCTCCAAAATGGTAAACTCCCAGTTTTCAAGTTCAATCACTTGACCTTGTAAATCACTGACCAAGCCCATTTCTTGTAGCAGTAAGCCGCCCACAGTTTCTACTTCATCATCTGAAAAATCAGCATCTAAAAGATTGTTAAAGTGTTCAATTGGTGTAAGTGCTTGAACCAACCATGTATTTGCACTTAGTGGGTCTTCATCTGGAATGATAAATTGAGCTTCTTCATCGACTTTGTCGTGTTCATCTTCAATTTCACCCACAATTTCTTCAAGAATGTCCTCTAAAGTGACTAAGCCTGAAGTTGTGCCATATTCATCAATCACTACAGCGATATGGGTTTGGGTATTTTTCAACATACGTAAAACTTGGTCAGAACGCGCGCTCTCGGGTACAAATAAGGGTTGACGCATTAATGCACGAATATCGACTTTGGTGGTCGGTTCTGTCAAAAATGGCAACAAATCTTTGGCCAACAAAATACCGACGACATTGTCAGGCTGGTCTGAGGAAAAGACTGGGAAACGTGAGTGTGCAGATTCAACAAGTACATGCAAAATATCTAATAGCTCATCATCTTCTTGCAAGCTGATCATCGCAGTACGGGGGGTCATGACCTCGCGGATTTTAGTTGCAGGTAAGTCGAGTACCCCTTCGAGCATGGCAACTGTATCGGGTTCTAAGAAGCGACGTGAATCTTGTACCAATTTCAACAGTTCGTCACGGGTTTCTGGTGCAGTGCCCAGCCATTTACGTAAGCCGCGCATGCCCCACGACGGGCCGGATTCCTCTTGCATGATCTTTCCTAAAGACTCTTAATATCTAATAAATGATGATTTTATCATACCGTAGAAAATACAGTTGTCTATTGTTAATGTTGATCTAGATGATGAGCGATCAAGTCATTTTAAGACGTTATCATCTGCATTTTTCAAGCTAACATTCGGTCGTTAGGATTATGCTAAAATAGCCCTAGATTTTAATACTGAGTTTTCTAATGTCTGAGCCTTCTGTGCCCCCATCAATTCAATTAAACACCCGTGGCTTACGTTGCCCTGAGCCTGTGATGATGTTGCATCAAGCCATTCGTAAATCAAAATCGGGTGATATTGTTGAGGTTTTTGCAACAGATAATTCGACCTCTTGGGATATTCCGAAATTTTGTATGCATTTAGGTCATGAGCTTTTGCTTCAAGAAGAACGTCTTGATGAAAATGGAAATAAAGAATTCCATTATTTGGTTCAGAAAGGTTAATTTAAGAGATTGTAAAAAATAATAATTATAGGACTTACGCACTATCATTTATAGATTCTCTGTGGTAGCAGATGATTTTTATCGAGAATAAAGTCATCAATGAAGTTTTTGATAATTGGTCTAAATAATTTCTTCTGCCAACGATATATAT